>CAVEIP010000013.1:26693-31065 GCA_963615935.1 [Ruminococcus] lactaris
GATTGGAGAGGACCCTGAATATGATGAGAATGGGGAGGTGAAACCTATTCACTTTGACATGACCAAACTTGTGGCATATCTCAATAATGATGAAAAAGCGCCTGATGAAGCTGAGTTTCAGTCGCCAGTCACCAATATTTCCGATGATACTATTTTTGATGTTGATTTCCATAAGGTAGACATCAAGGTCTGTCGGAGGGAAATGGATGACGGAGAATTGATTGTTACTATTCCGTTGTATTTTAGAAAAGACATGCTTGAAACGATTAATGAAGGTGACCCTATTCATGGCTATTTGTGGATGACAGGATCGGCCTGTTAAGAGCGGGAAGCCGTCCGTAGAGGTGCTGGCTTCCCGTTGTAGTATGGGTTAGTGGTTGCAGACCTTGGTGATGATTTTATTATTGTAGTTGCATTACTTTGTCTTCTTCGACCGAAAGAACGCCAGCGGTCTTTTTCAGCGCTGCGCGTTGCGCATCGTTCTGAAGCCGTAGGGCGTATCCGTTGATGTTGGTGTAGCGGTAGACCACTTCCACACGGTTCTTCTTGATGAACGCCTCGATAGCGTCGGTACCCACCGCAGCATCGTAGAGCAAAATGTAGACCTTGCCGTCCGTTGTGCTCACCGCCTCTGCCCGAGCATTGGCGCCCGGCATCATAGAGCGGCAGGATGGTAGCAGAATGATGCAGGCGATAATTGCCGTTACTGTCAGTTTTTTCATATTGTTTATTCGTAGATTGTTGCTATGATTGTGTTCGATGTTGTAAGCCAAAACGGAGGACGCGCCACTGTGGGTACATCCTCCGTTGGTAGTTTCCGCGAAACTTGTGCGTTTAGTCCTCGAGCATGTATTCGATGGTCGTCACGATGCGCACCTTCTTGATGTAGGGAGTGTTGGGGTCGCGGTCCTCAATTGAGAACTGTCCTTGCGATGCGCTCTTGATTTTGCCGAGTTTGCTATCGGAGTCTGCTGCAAACTGTGCGGCTGCCTTGCGGGCATTCTGCGTAGCTTCCTTAATCATCTCAGGCTTGATGGTGTTTAGACCGGTGAACTCATACTGTGTGGTGGTTGAATAGTCGAACGAGATGGCCACGCCCTGCTGAATCAGTGTAGACTGGTTCTCGATGAGTTTTCTCACTGTGTCCACTTTTGTTGAGTTTACAGTCACTACAGAGTTGATGCGGTAGCGGTAAGGCATGCGATCAGCACCGTAGGAGTCAGCCTGAAGGTCGGTAGCAACCACGTTGGTGCTGATTTCGTCGTCGGTGATGCCGCTGTCCTTCAAGTATTTTTTCACAATGTTGTTTTTCTCGTTGATGCGTGTGTAGAGTTCGGGAAGGTTGTCGCCCAACTCCTTGTAGACAATAGGCCAAATCACCTTGTCCGCCTTCACTTCGCGCTCAGCGAGACCCTTTACGCCTACCACTCTCTGGTTTTGTGCAAAACTGTTAAGACCTGCTTTGATGCAGAATCCCAAAACGATGATGCCAATGGCAACTATTGCCGAGGCAATCAAAATTTTCATTTTGTCCATGTCGGTTATCAATTAAAGTGTTGTTCCATTTTCTTCGTTAGACAATTTCCGCACGCCGAAGGTTTAACCGTTTGCTGGAAAAATTTTAGCAAGCGGAAGAATTGCTATCATATTTGCAGATACATGCGTGCTATGAAGTCCCAGTTGTCGTGAAGCAATGTGCTCGTAGGAGCGGAAGGGTAGTGGGCATTTGGCACCATCCCGTTGGCAAACAAATGGCGCAGAAGGTCGGCAGGACAGAGCGCCGGCTCCATCAGAATGCGGTGCGCATCGGTGGCCGACGGGTCGAAAGCGGCATTCTTAGGGTGGCTTACATATTGTGCGATGTCCTTAGCCACGATTAGGCCTTTTTCTCGGTCGGCATATAGCACAAAATTCTTGTGTCCGCGGAGTTGTGGCAGGTGTCCGCCTTCGGCTTTTCCCCATTTCATCTTTTCGGAGAGAAACGCCTCCAGGTCATCGTAGGTAGGGCAGAATGCAATCACGTCGCCGTCGGTGGCTTCGCGTAGCGCTATGTAGTATTTGTGTTCAGGCTTTGCCGACGGCTTGACTGCTTGTGGCAATTGGTCGTCGACGATGAGCCGCAGCCACTCGTCAATCTTGAGCGCCAACGGACCTGTCGGTTGCTGGAAGGTAGTGTGTAGACGCTTATCGTCGGTAAGAGTCTCGTCGACGGTCAGTTCGTCCTCATCGGTAACGTCGGGCTCGTAGTGATGCTTGCTCACCGGGCGGAAGAAATAACTGTTCCAGAAGAGCCATCCTGAGGTCTTGAAGATTTCGCGCACCTGCTCGCGGTCGTTGAGATCGAGTTCGTTGAGCGGCTTGAAATCATCTGCGGCAGGGGCATCGTCGTAGAGATAGGCAAACAACTTATAGATTTGCCGAGCGAGTCGCAACAGGTCGCTGTCGAAAGGCGAAACCAAGCCCATAAAGCCCAACCTCGATTCGAGCGAATACCAGGCGATGAACTGCACATCAATCAAGTTCAATTCAGAATCAACATAGTCTTCGGGCTCGTCGTAGAACGGCACGGGACGGCCATAGAGATGTCGGCACATCTTGACAAACGACCGCCACAGTCCTGCATCGGCAACCACATCCTGAAAATAAGACACAAGGTCGAGCACCACGCTTTTGCGCAGTCCTTCGCCCACCTCTGGCAATACGTTCATGCTTGCCCACAGTTTGTCGGCATATTGGGCGAGAGTGAGATAGTAGTCGTCTGTAGGATGCTCTGCCTCAGGATTTGGGAGCATGCGTTTTAAATCGTCAATTCTAATTTCCATTGCAGTAGTGTTTATGCCTGTGACGATGATGGTATTGTCACAGATTGTATCGTTTCTTGAGGGATTTGTATTCCTCTGTTTGTTGGTCTTCCTTAATCCATTGGTTAAGTTTCTTCAGTAGCGTGGCATTGTCCTTAGCGATAGCCCACGACTGGAACTGGTTGAAACTTACAGCGGTGTTGATGTCAATGTCGGGATATTGTGCAGCGAGGCTGCGTGCTGTCTTGTCGCTGACCACGGCAAACTTTTGTTCGCCCGACGCAACAAGTAGGAACAATTGCTCTTGACTGTAGTCAAACTGGCTTACGAAGATGCTGTCACCAATCTCGCGAGAAAGGCTCTCTATGCGGCTCACCACCGGCGACCCTTTTGCCACGCACACCGTTTTCCCCGCCAGGTCGAGTTGAGTCTTTATGGGGGCGGTGCCGTCTTTGCCGCAGCGCTGCACCAGCACTTGATTGTCAATCACTATGGCATCGGTAAAGAGGTATTGCTGCTTGAATTCCGCTGTCGATGGCACTTGTGCTGCCACCACATCGACCACACCTTCGCGCAGTTGGCGGAGACTCTCGTCGAGCGAGGTCATCGGCCGCATTTTGATGTGCAGATTGTGGCGGCGCGCCATCATGATGAGCAAGTCGTGGTTGAATCCGCCGAGGGTGTCGGCGTAGGTGTAGAGCGAAAGGGGAGCATACTCGATAGCCACATCGATGGTGTCGCCGCCGCTTTTGCGTTCTTCGGCTGCGGCATATCGCCGGTTGCAACGGCCGAGCATCACCATTAGTACAATGGTGGCAACGAGCAGAGCAAGATACACTGCCATGCTGGGTTTCATCATCATCGGCATCTTCATAGCGATAGGGTTTTAGTTTGCAAAGTCGACCGACAAGCCCAGTTGGAAACGGCTTGGGTTCATAGGGTAGTGGAGCGCGGAGAAATAGTTGCTACCGCCAAACAGGCCGCGGTTCACGTGGCTATACATCACGAAGAAACGAGTCTTCTTCAGTTTGAAGTCGGCATAGACATTTGCAAACGGGTAATTTCCAATGAGTTTCTCGTGCTGAGTGTGGAATGCCATCGTTGCCGGCTGATATGCCGGTGCGTAGTAGCGGGTGTAGTAACTGCAGTCAACGCCAAGATTGACAAACAGCACTTTGGCTATCATAAACTTGAAGTAGAGATTGCTGTAGACCGAAAGTTTCGGCAACGACAGCACCTCTTCCTTGCTTGTGGTCTGGTAGGTTATCGAGTTCTCCCAGTTGAACGCCTTGAAATGTAAGCCCTGCTTCAGGCTGAGCGACAGCACCTGCACACTTCCGCTTTCCTGCGTAGGGAGAGCGTCGTTGTTGAAGTACACATAGTTTTGCAAGTTCTCTACACCAGCAGAGAATGTGGTCCAGGTGTGAGGAATGTCGAGCGTGCCGCCTACGCGCACGCGGCGAATTTTGCCGAAGTCGTTCTGCCAAGCGAAGTGGTTGGAGATGAAACGCTTCATCAGAAATGGCGCTTCGGTGTTCTTGAAAAATCCCTCACCAGTGATGCGCACAGTG
>CAVEIP010000014.1:0-2779 GCA_963615935.1 [Ruminococcus] lactaris
TTGCAACATATTATTAACGCATTGAAAACGATTCTACAATATGACTAAAGACGAGCGTCAATCACTCATACTCGACTTGTTAATGAACCAAGATTCACTATTGGTCACCGACCTGTCGGAACAACTCAACGTTTCATCGGTTACGATACGAAAGGACCTGACCGAACTTGAGAAGAAAAAGAAACTTTACCGCAACCACGGTAAGGCCATTCTCATTGACCCCTATAGCGAGAACAAGAATGTGAGCGAGAAAGAGCGTCTCTATGTAGAAGAAAAACGGCTTATCGGTGCTGCTGCTGCCAAACTTATCACCCCACGCGATTCAATTCTGATTGCTTCGGGTACAACTGTCCACGCCCTTGCCCGCAACATTCACACCACTGACCGTCTGACGGTTATCACAGCATCTCTGGAGGTGTCGCGCATACTCGCCACCGACCATAACATCGACATCATCGAACTGGGCGGCATACTTCGTCACAGCAGTCTGTCGGTTGTTGGCAAATACGCAGAAGGGGCTCTGACCGACTTCTCTTGTAGCAAACTGTTTATCGGCGTTGACGGTATCGACCTTGAGTTTGGCATCACCACCACCGACATGATGGAGGCCAGCCTCAACCGCGTAATGATACAAACGGCACAAAAGACCATCGTGCTCGCCGACTCGTCGAAATTCGGCCGTCGTGGCTTCAGCAAGATTGTCGACGTGAAGGATGTGGACCACATCATCACCGACTCACGCATCTCGCCTGCCACAGCCAAGGCCATAGAAGAGATGGGCATCGAGTTGACAATTGTGCCGGTGCACTAATCCTGACTGTCAGAATTTAAGTTTAAACCCTCCCATTGCCGTGAAACCGGGCATCTCGTAGCCTCGGTTAATCACGTAGTGTTTGTTAGTGATGTTGTCAAGGTTGGCGAATAGTTCCAGATGGCGCCATGGCTCATAGGTAACTTTCATTCCGAGCAATGCATAATTCTGTCGTGGCTCACCTTGTGCCACCCATAGTCCGCCCACGCCATTCAGGCGAGCATCAACAGAAAGACTCTTCACTATCCGCCACCACACGCCAAGGTTATACTGGTTGCGGGGCGCTGCCGTGAGATTGGACAGCGATGTGTAGAGATAACTGTAGGATGCATGGATTGCAAGGTTGTCCAGCGGTCTGCTCTTTGCCGAAATCTCAATGCCTTTGTTGATGAAACTGCCAGTGTTCTGGTTTTTCATGTCGAGCACTTGAATCATGTCCTTTCCTTTGCTATAATAGCCTGTCAGTTCCAAGACAATCAATTGGTTGTGGCGCCACCCCGCGGTCACTTCATAGTTCATCATACTCTCCGGTTTTAGGTCTGGATTGGCAGGCGCATAGAGATAGAGTTCGCGGAACGACGGGTTACGGAAACCTTTCGCCAGTGATGCTTTCGCCGTCCAGTGCTCATCGGGATTCCACACCAGCCCAATTTGTGGCACCCAGTGAGTGCCAAACATATTGCTGTTTGCCATGCGCAGGCCGCCGTCGATGGCGAGGCGGTCAGCAAACAAGTGTTGCGAAACGGTTATATAAGGAGAATATTCCACCACCTTATGCCGCGCCATCGTCGACTTTGAGCCCTCTTGGTGAGCAGTGCTACCCGACATCGGGATGCGTCCGGCATACACGTCAAAGTCGAAGCCCACTGAAGCCGATGCATCTTTCCAAAGATCAGTACTCTGATAAGCCGTAATGCCGAAACGGTCATCGAGCGAATGAAAATGACGAGGATCGTCGATGTAGTGGTTGCCGTAACTGTAGTATGCTCGCACCACACCATTAGTGTGCTCATATTTATTGCTTGCCGATAGTGAAGCAGCACCGCGGGTTACGTTCTGATGGTAGATGTCGGTCGACTCGGGATTCGATAGGCGTGCATAAATAGGGTCGTTGCCCACGAAATTAACGATGGAATAGTCGGCAGCCATACGCCATTTGTCGGAGAAGCGATAACCAATTTTTGCATAGGCGCTCTTCTGGTTGTAGTCAAAATTCTTCTGCAAGCCGTTGGTACGGTCATAGCCAAGAGCCACATACGACGAGAAACCGCCATTGCTAAACGAGTTGGTAAGCGACGACTGCCATGTGCCGTAGGAGCCATACTGCGACGACAATGTGGTAAGGACCCCGTCGGCAGGAGTTTTAGTAATCACGTTGATTACGCCGCCAACAGCATTGGAGCCGTAGATCACCGAAGCTGGGCCACGGAGCACCTCCACATGGTCGACATACTCCGTTTCGTAGAAATCGGCAACATGGTGGGAAAAGATGCCCGCAAACTGCGGCTGACCGTCGACCATCATCAGCACCGAGTTGGTCGGCGAGCCACCGATGCCGCGGATTTTGATTCCGCCACTGCCACCGCTGCTCACGCCAAAACCAATGACGTTGCGCTGGGTCACAAATAGGCTCGGCACCTCACCCGACAATGCCGACAGAAGTTGCGTTTTGCCCGTTGACTCAATCTGCCGCGAGCCCACCACGGAAACTGTGTAGGGCAACAACCTCTTGTCAATCGACTGGTTTGTGCCTGTAACAACCACCTCTTCGAGATTCTTCACGCGCACACTATCGCCTTGCAAAGGCAACGGAAATGCCTTGTTGCTCCCGCTTGCGGCAAGGGCAACTGCCAAAAAAAGACCGATTCTCATCTACTTTACCGAATTATCGCTTGATTAGATATTTTACTGTAAGATAGCCACCTATCACTTGAAGAAGAAGCCCAGGAACACCAATTCTGATGTCTT
>CAVEIP010000014.1:2816-30732 GCA_963615935.1 [Ruminococcus] lactaris
GCCAAAGAGCCTACAACCTGATAGGAAGCCACCACGGCAACAAACAGAAGCAGGCTGACCTTGCGAAAATGCGAAGCCGCAAACCCTGCAGCCAACGCCAAAAGCACCGACTTGGTCACTATAGCGGGCAACATCTGAGGCATCGGCATACCGAACAACACCGAATTGATGAGCGGCGAAGCCACCGCAGTGAGGAGTCCCACCTTCCAGCCATATTTGTATGCGCCTACCAGCGTGAAGAAATAAATTGGCAACCACACCAATCCCCCTTGCGGAACAAGATGTGCCAACTGCGGCAAAAGGATGTTTCCTACCACAAAGAGTGTAGCAACAAAATATGTCCTCGCCTCCGAATAGTTATATCTGTAAAGATTAGTCGCTGTCTGTATCATTGTCTTATATTTTTAAATTCTTCAATTTTCTTTATTATTGCCGCGTGGCACTGCTGCGGCGTGGTGCAGTCGCGGCAACACAACTCCATCGGGCACCATCCTGTGCCGTCGCGGTTCACAATGTGGTCCACCATCTCACCGCAGGACCAGACAATGCCCCTGGCATCGAGCATCTCCACCGCCTGACGGCTCAAAGTGAAGGCATAAACATTGCGCACTCCGCCCACAGCCATCAATGCCGCGGCGGCTTTACCCACCACCTTGTCGGCCACCGACGCGCCATGCAGAAGCGACATATCCTGATTGAGAATTGTGAGCAGGTCAGCCACCCCAGCGCGATTGTAGGTTTCCACCCTACTGCCGTTTGCCACCACGAGCGTATGTCCGCCCGCCTCGAGTTGCTGTGCCAAATATGGGAGAGCCATAGTTATGCGTTTTGCTTGAGTTGTTCCGTGAATTTGTCGATTTTCTGCATCTCGTCAGGTATGCGGATGCGTTGAGGGCAATGCGACACACACTGTCCGCAACCGATGCAATGGCTTGCCTGACGCAATTTAGGCACACTGCGGTCGTAGCCCACGAGATAGGCATGGCGCGCACGGCGATAGTCGGGGTCTTGCGTACCCTTGTTTGGCATATTGCCATCGGCGATGCACTTGTTGTAATGGGAGAACACCGCTGGAATGTTGATGCCATAAGGACATGGCATGCAATAGTTGCATTCATTGCACGGAATGGTGTTGAGATTGTAGATCTCCGTGGCTATATCCATAAGGAAAGCATCCTCTTCCTTGTTGAGTGGCACAAGAGGCGAATAAGTGCAGAGGTTTTCGCGGAGATTCTCCATATAGGTCATACCACTCAACACCGTGAGCACCCCCTCGGGCGTTCCCGCAAAGCGGAATGCCCAACTTGCCACACTTTTTTCCGGCTCGCGTTCCTTCATCTTCGCCATTATCTGATTTGGCACTTTCGAGAGGCGTCCACCGAGCAACGGCTCCATAATCACTGCTGGTATGCCACGTTTCTGGAGTTCACCATAGAGGTAGACGGCATCAGTGTTGCGCGGATTGATTTCGTCGGCATAGTGCCAGTCGAGATAATTGAGTTCAATCTGCACAAAGTCCCAATGGTATTTGCCTTCGTCGTGCCATTTCAGTGCGAGGTCGAACACCTTGATGTCGCCGTGGTAGGAGAAGCCGAGGTTGCGTATGCGCCCTTTCTCCTTTTGCTCCACAAGCCAGTCGAGAATTCCATTATCTATATATCGGCCATAGAAATCGCCCATACCATCCTCTCCCATACCGATACCATGGAGAAGCAGATAGTCGAGATAGTCGACTTGCAATTCCTTCAACGAGTTTTCAAACATCTCCATCGATGCCTCGCGCGACCACGTTTCCGGCGAGAAATTCGACAACTTAGTTGCAATGTAGTAACTGTTGCGTGGATGACGGTGAAGGGCAATACCAGTGGCACGCTCCGACAAGCCGCGGCAATAAGCAGGCGACGTGTCGATATAGTTCACACCATGTTCAAGGGCATAGTCAATCTGACGATTAACCATCTCTTGGTCGATTTCGGCATCCTTGTTTTCGCGCGCCGACTCACCATTGACCACTGGTAGGCGCATCATGCCGTAGCCGAGAATCGAAACCTTGTCGCCCGTCTTCGGGTTAACGCGGTAGGTCATCTTGCCAATAGGCGGCTCTTGGTCGGTACTTGAATTCTGTTTTTTTGTTACGCAGGAAGTAGCGACGGCGGCTGTTGCCAATGCTCCGCCACCAAGCACTTTCAAAAAATTGCGACGGTCAATATTTTTGCTCATTTCCGTAGGTTTTTTAATGGTTAAACTCTGCGATGCGCCTCGTGCCCCTCCACATAGATGGCACTAAACGGGCGCGACGGACAAAGATTCTCACAAGCACCACAACCAATGCATCGCTCTGTGTTTACAGCCGGCACCATTGGAGACTCATCGTCGTCGGGTCTCAAAGGCACCATAGTGATGGCTCCCGCTGGGCAATGGCGAGCACAGTTGCCGCACTCTACCCCATCGGTCACTGGCACACAGTTTTTCTTCACCCACACGGCATGGCCAATCTGTATCGACGACTTTTCAGCCACGTCAATAGGTTTGATGGCCCCCGCTGGGCATACAGCGCTGCAACGGGTGCATTCGGGGCGGCAATAGCCATGTTCATACGACATGGTTGGCTGCATGAACGTTGACAAATCAGTCGATGCTCGCAGCACTCCATTAGGACATTCCGACACGCAGAGTTGGCATGCCGTGCAATGCTGCTGCATGTTGAGCGCCGATACAGATCCCGGAGGGGTCAGCGGAGTGGTACGCTTTATCGCTTTCTTATCTTCGATAACGGCCAAACCGCCATCAACCTTTTTCTTCTGTTGAGCCATCGCCGAAGTTGCCGCAAGAGCAACAGCGCCTACCATAAACGCACGGCGCGACTCGTCGACTTTAGCCTCTTCCTTCGGCGCAGATTTCTTTGCGCCGTAACTCAGTGCTCCGCGGCGGCACTGTCCAAGGCAATTGCCGCAAGCAACACACCGCGAATAGTCTATCTTATGATTCTTATGGTCGATGCAAGCCGACTTGCAACTACGGGCGCAAAGTCCGCAACTGTTGCACTTGTCGGTATCGATTCTAACCTTGAGCAGCGAGTAGCGCGACACGAAACTGAGCACCGTGCCAACTGGGCAGATAGTATTGCAGTATGTACGGCCATTGCGCCATGCAAGCACTGCGAGCACAACAAACGTTGCCGCCGACACGGCAAGCACCAATCCACTGCGCATCCACACGTCAGCGCTATAGAACGTATAACTGTCGACTCTTTCAGCCAAATAAGCCAAGCCATTGTTTATCAGCAAATACACTGGTTGAAACAACGACTGCGCGATGCGACCGTAGGCACTGTAAGGAGCCACCAACGCAGCCACGCCCGTTGCTCCGGCAAGCATTGCCACAACAAACAAGGCAAGTACACCGTAGCGCAACCAGCTCTTGGCTGGCGAATAAGAGAAGCGGTATTTCTTCTTTTTCCGGCGGGCACTCACCCACGACACTACATCCTGCATCACGCCCAAAGGGCAAATCACAGAGCAATAGATTCTGCCGAACACAAATGTGACCAGCAACAGAGCCATAACAACGCCCACATTCAGAGCGAGCAAAGCTGGCAGGAATTGGATTTTCGCAAGCCATCCGAGCCAATGGTGAAGCGTTCCCGTGAAATCGAGAAACAGCAGCGTGATGAGGCCATAGAAGATGACTGCCAAGGTTAGTCTTACTTTGCGTAACATATGGATATTTTTTACATTGCAAATATATAGACAATTACACTCTACTTTTATATATAAATCACCATTTTTATAACCAAAATTACGGATTATAAACCAAAATGGCATCAGATATGCATCTGATGCCATTTTGGTTTATGCAAAAAGCAATTATCCTATTAATATGCAAACATTGGATATTCTGCCATGATGGAGTTGACCTTCTCGCGCACGCTGCGGATAACAGTCTCATCATCGTAGTGGCTGAGCACGGTGTCGATCATCTCAACAATCTCGCCCATCAACGGCTCCTTCACGCCGCGGGTTGTGATAGCGGCAGAACCGAGACGGATACCTGAAGTTTGGAATGGTGAACGGGTGTCGAACGGCACCATATTCTTATTGGCAGTGATGTCGGCATCGACAAGCACCTTCTCTGCAATCTTACCAGTGAGTTCAGGGAAGCGGGTGCGGAGGTCGACAAGGATACAGTGGTTGTCTGTGCCGCCGCTCACAATCTTGTAGCCCTTTGCGAGAAGCGCGTCGGCCATAGCCTTGGCGTTTTTCTTCACCTGCAATTGATAGTCCTTGTATTCTGGTTGCAGTGCCTCGCCGAAAGCCACAGCCTTGGCAGCGATTACATGCTCAAGCGGACCGCCCTGTACGCCAGGGAACACTGCTGAGTCGAGGAGCGCCGACATCTTCTTAACCACGCCCTTTGGAGTTGTTTTGCCCCAAGGATTATCGAAGTCCTTGCCGAGCAGAATCAAGCCACCGCGCGGGCCGCGGAGAGTCTTGTGAGTTGTCGATGTTACGATATGAGCATATTTCAATGGGTTGTCGAGCAAACCTGCTGCAATGAGTCCGGCAGGGTGAGCCATATCAATCATAAGTAACGCACCGATTTCGTCGGCAATCTTGCGCATGCGGGCATAGTCCCATTCGCGTGAGTAGGCGCTTGCACCACCGATAATCAATTTCGGGCGCTCGCGAAGGGCAACCTCTTCCATCATGTCGTAGTCAACAAGGCCAGTGTCTTCCTTCACTCCGTATTCGAGAGCCTGGAACATAAGACCTGAGAAATTGACTGGTGAACCATGGCTAAGGTGTCCGCCGTGCGACAGATTCAAGCCGAGAAACTTGTCGCCTGGTTGCATTGTTGCCATAAACACAGCCATATTGGCCTGCGCTCCCGAGTGAGGTTGCACGTTGGCATACTCCGCTCCAAAGATTTCCTTTACGCGCTCAATGGCAAGAGTTTCCGACTCATCGACCACCTGACAGCCGCCATAGTAGCGATGGCCAGGATAGCCTTCGGCATATTTATTAGTGAGGCACGACCCCATGGCCTGCATCACTTGTTCACTAACGAAATTTTCAGAGGCAATCAGTTCGATGCCTTTCTTTTGGCGCTGATGTTCGCGTTCAATAATGTCGAAAATCAAATCGTCTCGCTTCATAATCTGGTTTATTTTAGTTGTAAGTTATTTTTTCTTTTGCACTGACCATCCGAATTTGCCGATTTTGTCGCCAAGTCCGTAGTAGTTGCCATGGGCATACGCCATGAGGTCGGCTGCCTGCATGTCGAAGGCACCAGTTTCGGGGTTGATAAACCGCTCGTCGGCAAGGGTGCAGAGCACCTCGGAGATAAACATGTCGTGGCTGCCGAGCGGAATAATTTCTTTCACGCGGCATTCAATCGACAGCGGAGCCTCGTCGATATACGGAGCAGCAACCATCGTGCCGCGCACAGGCGTGAGACCCATTTCGGCAAACTTGTTGTAGTCCCTACCCGAACGCACACCGCACCAATCGGTGGCGCGTGCCATATCGCGGTTGGTGAGATTGAGCGTGAACTCCATGTTCTCCTTAATCAACGCATGGCTGTGCCGCTCTGGGCGAACGGAAATATAGCACATTGCCGGGTCGGAGCAGATTGTGCCCACCCACGCAACAGTAATCAAATTATAGTTTTCGGGCGCATTTCCGCATCCCACAAGGATTGCCGGCAATGGATAAATCATTGTGCCGGGGCGCCACACTTTCTTTGTCATAGGCGAAGATGTTTATTTCAATACAATATCGTCTTTTTCGATCATTCGCTCGCAGTAGTGACACTTTATCACCACGTTGGCCTTGTCGATGACGTGGAAATAGGTGCGCATCGGCTCATTGTTGGTGATGCACTTAGGGTTAGTGCATTTCACGATGTTCACCACATCATCATCGAGCGTAACCTTAAATTTACGCACCACCTTGTAGTCTTCGATGATGTTTACGTTGACGTTAGGTACGACAAGCGCCAAGCGGTTGAGCGTTTCAACCGGAAATTCCACGCCCGACACCTTTAGGATGCCCTTTTTGCCCAACTTCTTGCTGTCAAGATTATAGCCGATAGTCACACTGCCCTCCACATTTTCCAAATCGAGCAATTGTGCCACCTTAAATACAAGGTGCGATGGGATGTGGTCAATCACTGTGCCGTTTTTCAAGGCAGCAACGGCAAGTTTGCTATTATCGTTCATTTTCTCTCAATTCCTTTACGTTAATACCTAAAACCTTGCAAATAATTGCCTGACGGGCATAGAGTCCGTTTTGAGCCTGCTGGAAGTAGTAGGCCTTTGGATTGTCGTCGACGTCCTGCGAAATCTCGCCTACACGAGGTAGTGGATGAAGAATGCGCACAGTGGGCTTACTGCCGTCGAGCATCGAGTTGTGAAGGTTGTAGAGATTCTTCACACGCTCATACTCCTCAAGGTCGGAGAAGCGCTCGCGCTGCACGCGCGTCATATATATAATGTCGCTCGAGTTGATTACCTCAGGCGAGAAATCGCGCGTTTCGCGGTAGCGTATGCCGTGCTCGTCGCAGAAGTCCTTGTATTCTTGCGGCATCTGCAATTCGTTGCAAGCCACGAAATTGAACGTTGGGTTGAAATACGACATCGCCATCAGCAGCGAGTGGACAGTGCGGCCATACTTGAGGTCGCCCACCATTGTGATGGTAAGGTCACGAAGCGTGCCCTGTGTCTTGTAGATGGAGTAGAGGTCGAGCATTGTTTGCGAAGGATGCTGGTTGGCACCATCGCCAGCATTGATAATCGGCACCCGCGACACCTCCGAGGCATAGCGTGCTGCGCCCTCAAGATAGTGGCGCATGATGATGAGGTCAACGTAGTTGTTGACCATCATTATGGTGTCCTTCAGCGTTTCGCCCTTCGACGAACTCGACGTTGCGGCATCCGAAAAACCGATGACGCGTCCGCCCAGGCGGTTGACTGCAGTTTCAAAACTCAAACGAGTGCGCGTCGACGGCTCAAAGAAGAGCGTCGCAACGACCTTTCCGTCAAGAAGTCTCCGGTTTGGATTGGCCTCGAAAAATTTCATATCCTCGAGCAAATCCAGCATCTCCTCCTTGGAGAAATCGGAAATCGACACAAGACTTTCGTGTTTCATATATGTTATGCTTTTTTCTTTGTAAGTTTTACTTGCGCATAAAAAAATAGCCAATCCGCACACGTTGTGCTGACTGGCTTCATATCATTGACAACAACAAGGCATCGGCGTCCGATTGCCGGAATCGCCGCTGGACATAGACTGTATATTGTATCGTCTGTTCCATTGCTGTCGTTCTTCTCTGCAAAGTTACGAAATCTTTGCGGAGAGCCGCCAACTTTAGCCTCTATTTTTTCAAATAATTTTTTATTGCTATTTTTGCAAAAGCAACACGCTGGATAAAAATAAATTCACTCATTAATGATTATCAAGGACGCAAAATTCGTAATCAGCAACTCCGATGTGCGCAAGTGCCCTGAAGGCAACATTCCTGAATATGCGTTTATCGGACGCTCCAACGTTGGCAAATCGTCGCTCATAAATATGCTCACTGGCCGCAAAGGCTTGGCAATGACGTCGTCGACTCCAGGAAAGACTATGCTCATCAACCATTTCCTCGTCAACGACAGTTGGTACATTGTCGACCTCCCTGGCTACGGCTATGCACGCCGCGGCAAGGACGCCCGTGAGAAACTGAGAAAAATGATTGACTCCTACGTGCTCCACCGCCACCAGATGACCAACTTGTTTGTGCTTGTCGACATCCGCCACAAGCCGCAAGCCATCGACCTCGAGTTCATCAACTGGCTCGGTGAGAACGGCATTCCTTTCAGCATCGTGTTTACGAAGGCCGACAAACTCGGAACCGTGGCTGGCAAGCAGATGGTGGACAACTACAAGGCTCAACTCGAAGAAATCTGGGAAGAACTGCCGCCTATTTTCGTTACGTCAAGTTCCGACTACCGCGGACGCGAGGAGATTCTCGACTACATTGAAAGCATCAACAAACATATTAATACAATCGTACAATGACCGAAACCCACAATACAGAAAAAGAGTTTGCCGCTGCTGTGGCAAACTGCCGCGAGATTTTCGAGAAAAAACTCAAGGACTATGGCGCATCGTGGCGCATCTTGCGCCCATCGTCGCTCACCGACCAGATTCTCATCAAGGCGTCACGCATCCGCTCGCTCGAAACAAAGGGCGAGGCAATGGTCAACGAAGGCATCCAACCTGAATTTGTGGGCATCGTGAACTACGGTATCGTGGGCTTGATACAACTGGCGCTTGGCGCCGCCGACAAGGTGGACATCACTGCAGAAAAGGCGTTGGCGCTCTACGACCAATATATCGGCGAAACCACTCGCCTCATGCTCGCTAAAAACCACGACTACGACGAGGCTTGGCGACTGATGCGCATCAGTTCCTACACCGACATGATTCTGTCGAAACTGCAACGCACCAAGCAAATTGAAGACCACAACGGGCAAACCATCATCTCCGAAGGCATTGACGCCAACTATATGGACATGGTGAACTACGCCTTGTTTGCTCTCATAAAATTGAGTTATGACAAGTAGTCAGGCCACAGAGCCCCGCTGGAAGAGAGCCGTAATAAAGACACTCGTTGCCTTGCTACGCATCGCCGTGGGCGGCACGTTTCTCTATTCGGGATTTGTCAAGGCTGTCGACATCTGGGGCATTGGCTACAAGATTGACGACTACATTGAGGCTCTTGGCTGGATGTGGGCAATGCCGTTCAGCAGCATCTTTGCCGTTGCCTTGCCCATCTTTGAATTTCTAGCCGGAGTAATGCTGCTTATTGGCTCGTTCCGACGGGTCACGGTGATTGCCTGGATTATGATTGCCAACCCAGTGGCCGACTGCGGCTGCTTTGGCGATGCCGTGATTATCAGCAACTCTGCCACATTCCTTAAAAACATCGGACTCACCATAGGCCTCGGCTACCTGCTCATCCGCAACAAGCGCTTACGCAGCCTCTACGGTCCTGCCGTGCAATGGCTCACTGTTGTGTTACCCACACTGTTTATCGTGCCGATAATGTATGCCGGCTACAAGATGCAGCCGCTACAGGACTACCGACCATATAAGGTTGGAAAAACACTAACCACCGAAGCCACCGAGGAGTCGGACGACGATTTCGTGTTTATCTACCAAAAAGGTAGCGAAACCAAGGAGTTTACCGTGCACAACCTTCCCGACACATCATGGACGTTTGTGGACCGTCGGGAGGTGGAGAAGCCTGCGTCGCACCAAGAAATAGAACCCATCACCGCCTACGACAGCGATGAGAGTGTGGTGGAAAACCTGATTTCGCCGAAGGGCGTAACGCTGCTGCTGCTCATCCCCGACATTAGCGAAATCAAAGCCCTCACCTATTTCCGCCTAAACGACCTCAACGACCTTGCCGCCGACAACGACGCACAGATGATTTGCCTCACTGGCTCCGACGAGAAAGCCATCGACGAATGGCGCAAAATCTCGATGGCCGACTACCCCGTCTACCTTATGGACGACAGCCAACTCAAGCAGATTGCCCGCGGCAATCCTGCAATAGTCATCGTCAAGGATGGAGTGATACGCTACAAGTCGACATTCTCCAACTTCTACACTAATTTTGACACTGCTGTCAAAGGCAAGCGCATAGATTTCAACGTGTGGATTGACCAGACCACCAGCGACGAGGAAATAATGTTCTCAATGAAGTGGCTGCTCATCATCGCAATGGGCATACTACTCATCATTAACCGCACGCCGCTCGTGGTGAAATTCTTCCACCTTCAGCACAAACGCCGCCACAAGAAGGAGGATGCCGCCGATAAGGATTTTTAAAAGTTTCAAAACGAAATTAGGGTTGCCGTTGTAAGGAAAAACCGAAATAATGGAGTAACTTTGCGGTGCAAAAAGAAATATACAAATTCTAAATATCAAAAAGATGAGAAAAAACATTGTAGCAGGTAACTGGAAAATGAACACCACTCTTCAAGAGGGTGTTAAACTCGCAACTGAAGTAAACGACGCACTCAAAGGTCGCACACCAAACTGCGACGTAATCATCTGCGTGCCTTTCACTCACTTGGCTTCTGTAAAGGCTGTGATCGACGACAGCAAACTCGGCCTCGGTGCTGAAAACTGCGCAGACAAGGCTAAAGGCGCCTACACAGGTGAAGTTAGCGGTGCTATGGTTGCTTCAACAGGCGCAAAATACGTTATCCTCGGCCACTCTGAGCGTCGTCAATACTACGGCGAGACTTCAGAGACATTGAAGGAGAAAGTTGCCTTGGCTTTTGAAAACGGCTTGACTCCTATCTTCTGCATCGGTGAGGTGCTCGAAGAAAGAGAAAACGGCACATACTTCGACGTTGTTAAGAAACAGGTTGAGGATGCATTGTTCCACCTTTCTGCCGACGACTTCAAGAAATTGATCCTCGCCTACGAGCCTGTATGGGCCATCGGTACAGGCAAGACTGCAACTGCAGACCAGGCTGAAGAGATCCACGCTTTCATCCGCAAAACAATCGCCGACAAATACGGCAAGGAAGTAGCTGAAGAAATCTCTATCCTCTACGGCGGTAGCTGCAAACCTTCAAACGCAAAAGAAATCTTCTCTAAGGTCAATGTAGACGGCGGTCTTATCGGTGGCGCTGCATTGAAGGCTGAAGACTTCATGGGCATTGTTGACGCATTTTAATCAGCGGAGATAATTTCCACAACACATAGGACTGCAAATGTGGTGAAAAATCACTACATTTGCAGTCTATTTATTTTATTGGACAAATGGACATTCGACACATAGCACCGCTCATCGCCGCAGCCCTCATCGCCACTGCGATGGCTCCCGCATCGGCAAGCCCCGAGCACCACAAAGTGCGCTCCATTGCCGACACCATCCGTGTGAAGTCCGCCGGTCGCGTAACCATCAGCTGCAGCGACGAGGTGGAAGCGCTCGCCGTGGTCGACACAACTGTCGTTGGCCGCCAGCCACTGGCTACTGAAACAACGACATCCGGCTCGACAAGTCAACACAAGCAGGCAGTGCACCGCGCAGGCTACCGTGTGCAAGTCTACTCCGACAATAACCAGCGCGTGGCCAAATCGAAGGCACAGAGCATTGCGTCGAAAATCAAAGTCCAGTTTCCCCACTATGGTCTCTACCTCGCCTACAAAGCCCCCTACTGGCGCTTGCGCGTGGGCGATTTCACCACACAGGAGGCTGCCCGCACAGCAATGAATGCGCTCAAAAGCAAATTCCCGTCGTTGGCAGGCGACATGAGAGTGGTTAGAGACAGAGTCAAAGTTTACGAATAAACGAAGCATTTTTGAATGGACAAGACTACAGAACTTGACGGATTAGAAATTGAAAAAATCAACAAAATAGCAGAGCACTACAAAGCCATCCTCGACCTGCTCGGTGAAGACACCTCGCGAGAAGGCTTGGTGAAGACACCTATGCGCGCCGCCAAGGCAATGGCGTTTCTCTCTTCTGGCTACCGCAAAGACCCGGAACAAATCGTGAAGTCGGCAATCTTTGCCCATGAGGGCTCGCGCATTGTCATCGTCAAGGACATCGAGTTCTATTCACTCTGCGAGCACCACATTCTGCCCTTCTTCGGAAAGGTGAGCATCGGCTATATCCCCGACGGCAAAATCGTTGGCCTCAGCAAGATTGCACGCGCCGTTGATGTCTTCGCCCGTCGGCTACAGGTGCAGGAACGCATGACCCGACAAATCTGCGAACTCCTTACCAAAACGCTCTCAGCCAAAGGTGTAATAGTATTCTCAGAAGCATCCCACATGTGTATGCGCATGCGTGGTGTACAGAAAGAAGAATCTGAAACACAAGCAATTGAATACTCAGGATTGTTTGAACAGATTGAATATCGCCAGGAATTTTTCAATATGATTGGCAAATAGACGGACAAAAAAATATCTAGCAATAGATACCATCCATTTCGGAAAATTTGCGTAAGTTTGTCATATCGAATATCAATAAATAAAACATAACATACAAATGGAAGTAATAGGCAAAATCATCGTTGTCCTCCCGCCACAAAGTGGCACATCGGCAGCAGGCAACGCGTGGAAAAAACAAGAATACGTGCTCGAAACAGAAGAGACCTATCCAAAGAAGGTGCACTTCGATTTCTTCGGTGAGCGCGCTGACCAGTTTGCGTGGATTAAGATTGGCGACCGCATTCGCTTGAGTTTCGACATCGAAAGCCGCGAATACAATGGCCGTTGGTACACCAACATCCGCGGATGGAAAGCCGACAAGGTTGACGATGCAGCAGCAGCCGCAACTGCCGCTCCAGCAGCACAGGTAGACCCATTCACAGCAGCCGCTCCAGCAGCACAGGCAGCACCAATGCCCGACTTCACACAAAGTTCAGGCACCGACGACCTCCCATTCTAATTCGGTCAGTCCCCAACAACAACGACGACGAAGGTTCCCCCTCCGCCGTCGTTTTATTTTATTTTTCCACTGTGTCTTTTTTGGTATTAGTCGTTGGCGAAGAGATCGCGGAAAATCATGTCGGAGAGCATCACGCCGTGGCGCGTTAGGCGCAGCGTCGCCCCAGTGAGCGACAAACTACCATCGCCAACATAGCGCTGGGCTATTCCCTCTGCGTATCTCCGCCGCCCGATGCCAAAACGATGCTCGAGGTCGTCGAGATCCAACCCCTCGCATGTGCGCAAGCGCGTCATTACCCATTCATCGTACAGTTCCGCCGCCGTTTCCTTTTCCTCTTCAAAGGCCTTGCCGTCGCGCTCCACAAGGCTGACATATTTGCGAAGGTTCGATGGGTTGAAGCGGCGCACCGCGCCGTCGAAACTATGGGCTGCAGCCCCAAGGCCAAGATAAGGCGTAAAATTCCAATAGGCTGAATTGTGGCGCGAGCGCCATCCAGGCTTAGCAAAATTGGAGATTTCGTAGTGCTCATATCCAGCCGCAGCAAGCGTCACCGACAAGCTGTCAAAGAAAGTCACCGACAAATCCTCGTCTACCTCCTTAAAGTCACCGCGGTCGCGCATTCGGGTGAGTTGCGTGCCCTCCTCATACATCAGGCTATAAGCCGACAAGTGCGGCAATCCGAGCGCCACTGCCTCACCGAGCGACCGAGTCCACGACTCGACAGTCTGCCCCGGGATGCCATAGATAAGGTCGATGCTAATATTGTCGATACCTCCATTCTGCAGAAGGTCTACCGCCCTGTGCGCCTGCATGGCGTCGTGACGGCGACGGAGAAACTGCAACTCATCATCGCAAAAACTCTGAACCCCCATACTAACGCGATTGATGCCCGCATCCTTTACACCAGCAACAAAGTCGGCAGTAACATCGTCGGGATTCGCCTCAATGGTCACCTCTGCCCCGTCGGCAAGACTCACCATGCCAACAATGCGACTGATTTCATCGACCGACAACAACGACGGCGTGCCGCCTCCTATATATAAGGTGTTGACCTCCGCCCCACGGAGTTCAGGCAACCGCACGTCATATTCGCGGGCAAGCGCATCCACATAAGGACGACGCTTGTCGGGAGTCATAGCCACCGAAAAAAAGTCACAATAGATGCATTTCTTCGCACAAAAAGGTATATGAATGTAAATTCCAGCCATTATTTTCTTAAAAAATATAATTTTTCGGTCAGAAACAGAAAAACATGTTGTCAAACATACAATAAATTCTTTGAATTTCCATATATCAGCACTAAATTGCGTATCGATTTAACAAACACCATTATTAACTTCATTTATTCTCTAATACATGAAAGTTTACGAAACTAATGAAATCAAAAACATTGCCCTCATAGGCAGTAAGGGATCAGGTAAAACCACACTCGCTGAAGCCATGCTCTTCGAGTGTGGAGTTATAAAACGCAGAGGCACCATCGATGCCGGAAACACTGTATGCGACTATTTCCCAGTTGAAAGAGAATATGGCTACAGTGTCTTCTCAACTGTATGCTACGCAGAGTTTCTCAACAAGAAACTCAACGTAATTGACTGCCCGGGTGGCGACGACTTTGTCGGCAACGCCATCACAGCGCTCAACGTAACCGACACGGGCGTATTGCTCATCGATGCCCAATATGGCGTTGAAGTCGGCACCCAAAACATTTTCCGCACCACGGAAAAAATCAAGAAACCAGTTATTTTCGCAGTCAACCAACTTGACGGTGATAAGGTTGATTTCGACAACGTAATCAGCCAGATGAAAGAAGTGTTCGGCAACAAGGTTGTGCTCGTGCAGTACCCTATCAACCCAGGCGCAGGCTTCAACGCCATGATCGACGTGCTGCTGATGAAGATGTACACTTGGGGACCTGAAGGCGGTGTGCCTACAATCACCGACATCCCTGCCGAAGAACTTGACAAGGCAAAAGAACTCAACAAAGTGCTCATCGAGGCAGCAGCCGAAAACGACGAGTCCCTGATGGAGAAATTCTTCGACCAGGGTAGCCTCACTGAAGACGAGATGCGCGAAGGCATCCGCAAAGGCTTGGTTGCCCGCGACATCCTGCCAGTGTTCTGCGTGAGCGCATTGAAGGATATGGGCGTGCGACGCATGATGGAATTCCTCGGCAACGTGGTTCCGTTTGTAAGCGACATGCCAAAACCCGTAGACAACAAAGGTAAAGAAATCGCAGCCGATTCCTCAGCCGAGACAAGTTTGTTCGTATTCAAGACCTCTGTAGAGCCACACATCGGTGAAGTGTCGTACTTCAAAGTGATGTCGGGCAAAATCAAAGCAGGCGACGACGTGACAAACATGCGCACAGGCAACAAGGAGAGAATCGCACAGATATATTGCGTATGCGGACAAATACGCACCAACGTTGACCAACTTTGCGCAGGCGACATCGGCGCAACAGTAAAGATGAAGGACGTGAGCACCGGCGACACACTCAATGCCAAGGGTTGCGAATACGTGTTTGACTTCATCAAATACCCTGCTCCTAAATTCCAACGCGCCATCAAGCCAGTCAACGAGCCTGAAGCAGAAAAACTCAACGAGGCGCTCAACCGCATGCACCTCGAAGATCCAACGTGGATTGTAGAGCAGTCGAAGGAATTGAAACAAACTATAGTTTCAGGTCAGGGTGAGTTTCACTTGCGCACACTAAAATGGCGTTTGGAAAACAACGACAAGATTGCAGTCAACTTCTTTGAGCCACGCATCCCTTACCGCGAAACAATCACCAAGGCAGCCCGTGCCGACTACCGTCACAAGAAACAATCGGGCGGTGCTGGACAGTTTGGCGAAGTTCACTTGGTCATTGAACCTTACACTGAAGGAATGCCTGAGCCTGACACCTATCGCTTCGGCGGACAAGAATTCCGCATGAACGTGCGCGACAAGCAAGAAATTCCATTGGAATGGGGCGGTAAACTCGTAGTCTACAACTGTATCGTAGGCGGCGCTATCGACGCCCGCTTCATCCCAGCCATCGTTAAGGGACTTATGGATCGCATGGAGCAAGGCCCGCTCACAGGTTCTTATGCCCGCGACGTACGCGTATGCATCTACGACGGCAAAATGCACCCAGTGGACTCCAACGAAATCTCATTCCGTTTGGCAGGCCGCAATGCTTTCAGCGAAGCGTTCCGCAACGCCAATCCGAAGATTTTGGAGCCAGTCTACGACGTAGAAGTGTTGGTACCGTCCGACAAGATGGGCGATGTAATGAGCGACTTGCAAGGACGTCGCGCCATCATCATGGGCATGGAAAGCGAAAAGGGCTTTGAGAAAATCACTGCACGCGTTCCATTGAAAGAGATGGCATCCTACTCTACCGCTCTCAGTTCGATAACTGGCGGACGCTCTTCGTTCACTATGAAGTTTGCTGCCTACGAACTCGTACCATCTGACGTTCAGGAGAAACTTCTCAAGGCTTATGCCGAAGAGAACCACGACGAATAGGCTATCCTCTTCTATTGAATTTTAATTACACCAAAAAGGTGCGTTTCCCAAAGGAGGCGCACCTTATATTTTTCTTAGGCAATATCTTCGCTATAAGTCACCGTAACACGGGATGTCCTTCAAAAATTGCACCTTACCCGACTCGTAATCCACACGGCAACAGTAGAGTTGCTTGCCGTTGAACACCGTCAGGTAGCGCACTTTCAGCACAGTGTTATAGCGGTAAATTTGGTTGAACACCTCCTGTGTGATTGCCACCGATGCCGCTTTATACTCCACAATCATCAGCGGCTTGCCCTGGCGGTCGAACACCACCGTGTCGCACCTACGCTCCCGCCCGTTCTGCTTTAGAGGCACCTCGTTTGCCATCAGTCCCGCGGGATAGTTTTTGGTGTCGATAAGATAGCGCACAAACGACTGGCGCACGATTTCCTCGGGCGTAAACGCAACAAATTTCGACCGAAGGCAGTCGAAAATTTCCTGCCGACCGTCGACAATGCGCGTTTTCAGCAAGTCGTTTTCCAAATTTTGTTTAGGCATAAAGTCTGTCGGTTGATAGATTTTATGTAAATTTACTCCGTTATTTCTACATAGACAAATATTATGGCTAAAACCGCAGGCCCTACACGCCAACAAATTGAAACCAACATACGAAAAAAGCAGTTTGCCCCCATCTATCTCCTTATGGGCGAAGAGTCGTTCTACATCGACCGCATTGCCGAAATGGTGCTCAAAAACGCACTGACCGACGATGAGCGCGACTTCAACCTCACAACCTTCTATGGCGCCGACTGCTCAATGGCCGACGTGATTCTCGCATGTCGCCGCTACCCGATGATGGCTGAGCGGCAAGTGGTTATTCTCAAGGAGGCACAAGCCGCCAAGACGGGTCGCCAACTGAATTGGGACCAGTTGCAGCAGTATGCACTGCAGCCAACCACATCGACCGTGCTTGTGGTTTGCCACAAAGGTTCGGCAATCAAGGCCGCTGCGATGACCAAAGCCATAGTGAATTGCGGGGGCGTGGTGTTTGAATCGGCAGCACTGCGCGACTACAACATCGACCGCGCACTCACCGAATATGCAGGAACCGTGGGCTGCAAACTTGATCCTCGAGCGCAGGCCATGCTCATTGAGCACATCGGTTTCGACCTGTCGCTGTTGGCAAAGGAAGTGGACAAACTGCGGATGACTCTCCCCGTGGGCGCCGTCATCACCCCAGAAGCCGTAGCCGAGAATGTGGGAATAAGCAAAGAATACAATACCTTTGAACTCGTTGCCGCCATCGCCAAACGCGACAAGCAACGGTCGTACAAAATCATACAGTTCTTCCGCGCCAACCCAAAGAAAGGCCCGACGGTGCTCGCCGCCACAAGCCTCTTCAACCTATTTTCCAACGTGCTGATTGCCTACTACTCAAACAACAAGGACGACCACGCACTTATGGAAGCGCTGAGGATGAAAACCCCCTACCAACTGCGCGACGTGCGCACGGCAATGCGCTGCTACAATGCCCGTCAGAGCCTTTTGATTATCAGCGCCATCCGCGAGTTTGACGCACGCAGCAAAGGCATTGGGTCGCAGAGAAACGAATATGACCTGTTTGAGGAACTTGTTTTGAAGATTTTTAGTATTTAAGCCCCTCGCGAATGTTAATTTAACATATCCCTTTAACATCGTAAAGCATTAATACAATTAATTAACACCCAAAAGGACTACAATATAGTCTTTATGGCATAATTTTGCACATACCGAAATAAAGAAAACAACAGAAAACCATAGAAATATGAACGGAACAGTTAACATCAGAGAATTGAATGATCTGATTGCAAGCAAAAGCAACATTGTAAACTTGGTGCAACAAGGCATGAACCAGCGCATTGTTGGACAAAAACATTTGGTTGACTCTTTGCTTATCGCCCTATTGTCAAACGGCCACGTTCTTCTGGAAGGTGTGCCTGGTTTGGCAAAAACATTAGCCATCAAAACTTTGGCATCGATTGTCGAAGCAAAATATAACCGCATCCAATTCACACCAGACCTCTTGCCAGCCGATGTGGTCGGCACAATGATGTACAGCGTGCAGAAAGAAACGTTCCAAATCAAGAAAGGTCCAGTATTTGCCAACTTCGTGCTCGCCGACGAAATCAACCGTGCCCCAGCAAAGGTGCAGAGCGCATTGCTCGAAGCCATGCAGGAGCGCCAAGTGACCATCGGTAGCGAGACGTTCAAACTCGACGACCCGTTCTTGGTAATGGCAACGCAGAACCCAATCGAGCAGGAAGGCACCTATCCGCTGCCTGAAGCACAGGTGGACCGTTTCCTCCTCAAGGTTGTGGTTACCTACCCTACCAAAGAGGAAGAGATGCAGATTGTGAGCCAGAACTTGCGCCCAGTGCAAAGTGAACTTCGCCCGATGCTCAAGCCTCAGGACATAATCGACGCACAAAACGTGGTGTCGCAAATCTATATCGACGACAAGATCAGCCAATACATTGTCGACATTGTCAACGCAACTCGTCGTCCTGCCGAGAGCGGACTCGCCGACCTCGCCGGACTGATTGCCTTCGGAGGCTCTCCACGTGCATCAATCGGTCTTGCCCTCGCATCGCGCTCCTATGCCTTCCTCAAAGGCCGCGGCTACGTGCTTCCGGAAGACGTGCGTGCGGTTTGCCACGACGTGCTCCGTCACCGCATCGGTCTGACCTACGAGGCTGAAGCCAACAACATCACTTCCGACGAGATTATCAGCACAATTCTTGACAAAATCATCGTTCCTTAATCTAAACAGAGAGCGATATGGATGCCAACGAACTTTTAAGGAAAGTCAGGCAGATTGAAATCAAGACGCGCGGACTGTCGCAAAACATTTTTGCGGGAGAATACCACTCAGCGTTCAAAGGGCGCGGCGTGACATTCTCCGAAGTGCGCGAATACCAGTACGGCGACGAAATCCGCGACATTGACTGGAACGTAACGGCACGCAACAGCAAACCGTTTGTGAAGGTCTATGAGGAAGAGCGCGAACTGACGGTGCTGCTCCTCGTTGATGTGTCGGACAGCGGCAACTTCGGAGCTGTTGGCTCTGTGAAACGCGAGCGCATCTCTGAGATTGCAGCCACACTGGCTTTCTCCGCCATACAGAACAAGGATAAAGTAGGCGTGGTGTTTTTCAGCGACAAGGTTGAGAAATACATCCCGCCGCAAAAAGGTAGGAAGCACATACTGCTGATTATCCGCGAACTTCTTGACTTCACGCCAACAAGCCACGGCACCGACATTGGCGTTGCACTAAAGTTTATGACTGGAGCCGTAAAGAAACGCACCACAGCGTTCTTGATGTCGGACTTCATCGACGAGCACGACTACTCTCAAGCCATGAGCATCTGCAGCAGCAAGCACGACTTGACTGCACTGCAAATCTACGACAAGCGCGATGCGTCGCTTCCAAAGGTAGGCCTTGTGAAACTGCGCGATGCCGAGACAGGAGAAACGAAATGGGTCAACACCAGTTCGAAAAACATGCGCTGCGCCTACGAGCGCTGGTGGTATGAGCATCAGCAGCAAATAAGCAACCGCTTCGTCAAGAGCAAAGTTGACTATGCAAGCATTGCCACTGATGAGGACTACGTCAAGGCTTTGATGGCATTGTTTCAGAAAAGAGGACATAGATAGAATTTCATGAAAATATCAATAAAAATAGCGGCAATTGTCATTGCTCTCTATAGCATTGCAACGGCACAGGCAGCCACAACGGTTGTGCGTGCGGCAGTGGATTCCACCACCATCATGCAGGGCAACAAAACCACGCTGCGCGTAACTGTGGTTAAGGACAAAGCGCAAGCCGGACGACTCATTGTGCCGCCCGACAGCCTGATTAATGATGTCGACATCGTGGGTGAGCGCAAGGTCACCAAAGCCGATGTTGGCAACGGCCGCACACAGGAAACTTACGAAATACCCATTCAACCTTTCAGTCCGGGAGCGTTTGTGCTGCCAGGACTGAAATATGTTGTCGACAACGATACCGTGGTTGGCAACAGTGTGTCGATAAAGGTGCTGGAGGCCGATGTGTCGAAGATGCAGGACCTCTACGAATACAAGACGGTAGCCAATCCCGACAAGAAGTTTTGGGACTTCCTGCCCGACATGGAGCAACTGCGATGGCTGTGGTGGGTGCTCGGTGCAATCGTAGCGCTGGCACTGATTGCACTTGGCATAGTGATGTACCAACGCTGGAAGGCTGGCAAGCCGATTCTGCCGTTCATTGCACAGAAACCATTGCTTCCTCCCTACGAAGAAGCGCAGGAGGCATTCGATGCACTGCGCAAGTCGAACCCTTTGGTGCATGGCGATGCCAAGGGCTACTACACCCGCCTCACCGACATTGTGCGCCGCTACATCTGGCGTCAGTTTGGCATCGGTGCTATGGAGATGACCTCATCGCAGATTATGGATGCGGTGGAAGGCAACGGCCAGTTGAACGACGTCGACTCGCTGCAGTACCTGCTTGAGACTGCCGACTTTGTGAAGTTTGCCAAGATGGGCACTTCGACCGACGAAGATGAGCGTTCGATGATGTCGGCAGAAAAGTTTGTAGAAAGCAACAAACCTGTAGAGCCCACCGAAGAAGAGTCGAAAAGCAACAAGAAATCAAAAAAATTGAAGGACCAATAATATGGAATTTGCAAGACCTCATTTATTTTGGTTGTTTCTTGTATACGTACCGCTGATTTTCTGGTATGTCTACAAGTTAAGGAAGATTGACCCCACCCTGCAGTCGTCGACGATTGCGGCAGTGAAGCATTTCCGCACAAGTTACAGAGTGTGGCTTCGCCACGGACTGTTTGTGCTGAAACTGCTTGCCATCGGTTGCCTGATAGTAATCCTTTGCCGCCCACAAACCCACAACAAATGGGAAACTTCGAGCGTCGAGGGAACCGACATTGTGATTGCACTCGACATGTCGACAAGTATGCTTGCCAAGGACTTCAAGCCCGACCGTTTCGGCGCGGCAAAAGACGTGGCAGCGGAATTCATACAGGGTCGCGAATCAGACAACATCGGTCTGGTGGCATTCGCCGGCGAGAGTTTTACGCTCTTGCCAATGACCAACGACAAGACCTCCCTGCTCAATGCGGTAAACACGCTCGAGATGGGATTGCTTGAGGACGGTACTGCTATTGGCGACGGACTCGCTACGAGCATCAACCGCATCGTTGAAGGCAAAGCCAAGTCGAAGAGCATCATCCTGCTCACCGATGGCTCTAACAACACAGGCATGGTTGCACCGCTTACGGCAGCCGACATTGCCAAGCAGAAAGGCATCAAGGTCTACACCATCGGTGTGGGCACCAACGGTAGCGCACTGTCGCCTGTCGGCATCAACTACTATGGCAAAATTGAATACGACTATGTGAAAGTGACCATCGATGAGCCTACACTACGTTCCATCGCCCAAAAGACTGGCGGAAAATACTACCGCGCCACCGACGAGCGCACCTTGAGAGCCATTTTCAAGGAAATCGACTCACTGGAGAAAACGAAACTCGACACAACAAAATACCACAACACCGAGGACGACTACATGATGTGGGCATGGCTGCTCCTGATTTTCGTAGGCCTCGACGTGGTGCTGCGGCTGACTGTGATGAGAACCATTCCATAAAAAGAAGAAGATATGTTTAGTTTTGGAAACCCTAAAATATTGTTCCTGCTGTTTCTGCTGCCTGTGATTTTCGGACTGTTCATGCTCTCGAGAATTGCAAGGGAAAAGAAACTGAAGAAATTCGGAAACCTTGAGGTGCTTCAGGGCCAGATGCCCGACGCTTCGCGCTATCTGCCCTGGATTAAAATCAGTATCGAATTGCTTCTTGTTGCCGTAGTCGTGGTGATTCTCGCCCGCCCACGGGCAAAAGGTACTTCATCGCTGACCAACAAGAAGGTGCAAGGCTCTGAAATTGTAGTGGCTATGGACATTTCAAACTCTATGCTGGCATCATCAACCAACAGCGAGGACGGCATCAGCCGCCTTCAGCGTGCCAAGTTTATCGTAGAGAAACTGTTTGACCGCTTGCAAAACGACAAGGTCGGCCTTGTGGTCTTTGCCGGCGATGCCT
This sequence comes from [Ruminococcus] lactaris, assembly GCA_963615935.1. Classification (GTDB taxonomy): domain Bacteria; phylum Bacteroidota; class Bacteroidia; order Bacteroidales; family Muribaculaceae; genus Limisoma. The sequence goes on from CAVEIP010000014.1 coordinate 24,911, forward strand.
ATGTGCAGATGCCAATCACCAACGACTTCAGTTCGGCAAAAATGTTTCTCAACAGTCTGTCGACCAACATGGTGAGCAATCAAGGTACAGCCATCGGTGCTGCGATAGAAACCTCAATGGGGATGTTCTCCAACAACCCCAAATGCCAGAAATCAATCGTGCTTATTACCGATGCCGAAAACCACGAGGACGATGCCATCGAGATGGCAAAAACAGCCAAATCTAAAGGTGTAGACATTGAAGTGGTTGGCGTGGGCGACTCCAAGCCGATGCCTATCCCGATGGGCAACGGCACATACATGCAGTACGAAGGTCAAGTGGTGCAAACCGCATTCAATGAGCAGGCTGCGCAGGAGATAGCCAAGGTGGGCACTGGAGTCTACGTTTCGGGCAACAATACCAACGCCGTCGACATCCTGTCCGACCAACTGAAGAAGGCCAAGAAAACGAATATGGACAAAAAGGTGTTCTCACCAAACGACGAGCAGTTCCCCGTGTTTGCTTGGATGGCATTGCTGTTGTTGGTTATAGACATCATGGTGAGCGAGAAGAAGATTTCTTGGCTCACAAAGACCAATCTGTTTGGAAAATAAATTGATATGAAACGAAGCATTCTCATAATAATATTGGCAGTGTTGACAGTGCTCCCTTCTTTCGGCCAGGCCACAAAGAAGGAACGAAACCTGGTGAAAGCCGGCAACGAGTACTTCAACAAGAAGCAATACCGCAAAGCCGAAGAGCAATACACCAAGGCGCTGGAACACAACCCCAACTCTACTCTGGCGAAATACAACCTTGGCACCACGCTTATCAACGAGCGTAGTAACAAGAAGGACAAGACGAAGGAAGACAGTGTGATGACAAAGCGCATCAACGCATTGCTCACCGACGTGGCAAGCAATCCAAGTGCGTCGAAGGACTTGAAAGCAAATGCCAACTATAACCTCGGCAAGATGGCTTACGACAACGAGGACTATGCCAACAGTGTGCAGTATTTCAAGAAGTCGCTCAAGATAAACCCTAACGACGAGAAAGCGCGAAAAAACTTGCGCATGGCTCAAAAGAAACTGCAACAGCAAAACAAGTCGCAAAACAACAACGACCAGAAGGACAAGAAGCAGAATCAACAGCAAGACCAGAAGCAGCCGCCACAGAAGCAGCCAGAGCCGCCAAAAGAGCAACAACAGCAAACCAACAACGACCAATTGCTGAAGGCCATGCAGAATGAGGAAAAGAACACCCGCGACAAGGTGAACCGCCGCAAGGCTCAAATGGGAGGTCAGTCGCGCACCAGCCGCCCATGGTAGGCCAACGTTAATAAAAATTACCATCAGATGAAGCATCTAAAGAGAATAACTACACTATTGCTATTGGCAGTGCTCACCGCCACCGAAGGGTTTGCCGTAACCTTCCGGGCATCGGTCAACGAGCCAGCCATCGTGGGCGAACGGTTTACCGTGACGTTCTCGCTCGAGAACGCGCCGCAAACGCCGTCGGCCAACCCTGCCATACCAAGCATTCCGAACTGCAAATTGATTTTCGGTCCGGGCATAAGCCAAAGCAGTTCTTACCAGAACATCAACGGCAAGGAGTCGTCGAGTTCATCAATCGGCTATACCTATACCTACAAGGCTGAGAAAGCCGGAACAATCACCATAGGCAGCGCCAAGATTGTTGTGGGCGGCAAGACAATGACCACCAAGCCGATTTCGCTCACAATCCTCCCAGCCGACAAATCGGCGTCAAGCGGAAACCGCAACTCGGTACAAGCCTACGACATCAACACTCAGACTGTCGACAAGCCAATCGGTAAAAACGATGTGTTTGTACGCATCCTCTTCTCCAAGCCTACCGCCTACGAGCAGGAAGGCGTGCTTTGCTCCATCAAACTCTACACGAAATATCAAGTATCAAAGTTTATAACCACCGTACAGCCTGCCTACAACGGATTTATGGCTGAAGAAGTGCCAGTAACTCTGCAAGGAAAATTTGAGACTGTTGGTGGCGAGAACTACTACAGTTACGTGATTAAACAATCTGTGCTCTTCCCGCAGCAAGCAGGCAAACTGACCATCGCCTCTGGTAGTTACGACCTCACAGTGATGCAGTTTGAAACCATCAACACAACCTTTGGCCGCATGCGTTCACCCGTTGAGAAGACCATCAAGGTGCAATCAAACACCGCGTCGCTCAACGTGCTACCACTGCCATCGCCACGTCCAGCAGACTTCAGCGGAGCGGTGGGACGCTTCAGCGTGAGCCGCTCGCTCACAGGCAAAAAGATGCGCACCAATGAGGCGTCGACCATCAAGATGGTGATTTCCGGACAGGGCAACCTCAAGAGCCTTACCGCTCCTAAATTCGGCTTCCCGTCGCAGTTCGAACTCTACGACCCTCAAACGGCAGTAACCGCTACCCCATCCGGAGCAACGCTCTCGGGCAAAGTTGTTGTGGACTACACGTTTGTGCCGCAATCGGTGGGTAAATTCTCAATCGGAGGAACATCGTTCACCTATTTTGACCTCGACAGCCACCAGTACAAGACCATCAAGGTTGACGGTTTCGACGTTAACGTAGCAAAAGGTTCGTCGTCGAATGCGGTGAAATACAACGACGCCGTGATGAAGGACATCCTCCCAATGGAGACGGGCGACCTCAACCTCGCCAAGTCTCATAGCAACATTTTCGGCAATTGGGGCACAATCGTCTACTACATTGTTCTCGTCATAGCGTTTGTTGTGACACTCATCGTCTATCGCAAGAAATTGAAGGATCGCACCAACGTATCGCTCATGAAGCGCAAGGGCGCCAACAAGGTTGCCAACCGCCGTTTGAAACGCGCCAAGAAGTTTATGCAGAAGAATCAGAAGGACGCATTCTACGAGGAGATGCTGGCTGCGTTATGGGGCTACTACAGCGACAAGTTGACCATTCCTGTATCGGAGCTCAACCGCGACAACATAACCAAGGAACTCGAGAACTACGGACTGGCGGAGGATGCCATCGGCCGCATCATCAACATACTCGACGAGTGCGAATTCTCGCGCTACGCACAGTCGGCTGAAAGTACTGTACCGATGAGCGACATCTTCCAAATGGCCTGCGACTCTATCGCAGAAGTTGAAAACACTAAAAAGAGACAGTAATGAAACGTTATATAATCATCCTCGCATCAATTCTGATTGCCACCCTATCGGCTGCAGCGGAAAACGTCCAGCAGAAGGCGCTCTACGATTTCAACAACAAGAACTATCAGGCAGCCATCGACGACTACAAGCAGATAGAGAAACAGTCGGGCGTGTCGCCGGAATTCTATTTCAATCTCGGCAATGTCTACTATAAGAGCGGCAAAAAGGGCAAGGCCATCCTCAACTACGAGCGTGCGCTCCGCCTCAATCCCCGCTACGAGAAAGCGCAAGCCAACCTCGACTTCGTCAACTCAAAGATTATCGACCGCCAAGAGGCCGACGAAAACATTCTCTCAGTGGGCATCCGCAACGTGCAGAACGGACTTTCGCCATCGGCATGGACCATTGTAGCAATGATTGCCTTTGCGCTCTTCCTTGCCGGCATATTGACCTACGCCTTTGCCTCGTCGATAACCCTGCGCAAGACAGGATTTTTCGGAGGCATCGGTCTGCTCGTGGTCTGCATCATCGCCAATGTGTTTGCATCATGCGCCAGCAGCGCTCAGGAATGCCACGACTACGCCATCGTGATGAACGACTCTACGCAGTTGAGCACCGTTTCGCGCGAGCCTATGAAGACCGATGAGATGGCGTTTATGCTCCACGAAGGCGACAAAGTGAAGAAGGCTGACTCCATCCGCGTTGACGGCAATGCCAAAAACGTGTGGTACAAAATCCAGACTCAGGACAACCGCGAGGCCTGGGTCAAAGCCTCCGCAATCGAAGAAATCTAAGTTAACAGCATAACAAAAAATACAGCGAGGTGGCAACCTTTTGGTTACCACCTCGCCGTGTTTTTATGCTTGCGCCGATTAGATTGAGAGTCGGCGGAGAGTGTCGAGGAGTTCGCGGTTGATTGGCTTGTCCTTCTTGATGGCCTTTGTGAACGGCACATAAACGATTTCATCGTTAGCAATACCAATCATCACATTGCGTTGGTCTTCAAGAAGAGCATCGATAGCCGCAGCACCCATGCGTGAAGCAAGGATACGGTCGTGGGCTGTAGGCGAACCACCACGCTGCAAGTGGCCCAAGATTGACACACGCACTTCGTATTGCGGATACTCGTTTTTCACGCGCTCAGCCAACGCCATTGCGCCGCCAGTGATAGGGCTCTCTGCAACCAGTACGATTGATGAGTTCTTGCTCTTGCGGAAGCCGTTGTTGATGAGTTCTTCCAACTGGTCAACCTCTGTGGAGATTTCCGGGATAATGGCAGCCTCTGCACCTGCGGCAATTGCACCGTTAAGGGCAAGGAAGCCGGCATCACGACCCATCACCTCGATGAAGAACAAACGCTCGTGGGACGTAGCCGTGTCGCGGATTTTGTCCACACACTGCATAATAGTGTTGAGAGCGGTGTCGTAACCGATAGTGGTGTCGGTGCCGAAGAGGTCGTTGTCGATTGTGCCAGGAAGGCCGACAACCGGGATGTTATATTCTGTTGCAAAGATTCTCGCACCAGTGAGAGAGCCGTCACCACCGATAACGACAAGGGCATCTATTCCAGCCTTTGTCATATTCTCATAGGCAAGTTTACGGCCTTCCTCTGTGCGGAATTCTGCGCAACGTGCAGTTTTGAGGATAGTACCACCCACTTGGATAATGTTTGACACATTCTGTGTGTGGAACTCTACAATTTCATTGGTGACCAAACCGCGATAGCCGCGATAGATACCTTTCACTGCTATACCATTGAAAATGGCAGAGCGAGTTACGGCGCGGATAGCCGCGTTCATTCCAGGTGCGTCACCTCCTGATGTTAGAATACCGATACATTTTGGCATAGTTCTAATATTTAAGTGATATAGGCTTATATTCCTTTTTTTGAATTACCCACTGCAAAGGTAACCTTATTTCTCACGTTTACAAATTCTGTTAGGATAAAAAATCGTAACAAGGCCTTGCTTAAATTTCGCAAAAACTGTCACCAAAATCCATATCATCAGTGGTCAAAATCGCTCTGCATTGGCTTGCAGCACTGCAACGGCAGCCTCACGAAGGTCGGGCATATCGAGCACATAAGGCCGGCTGTAGGCTGGATGGAAAATGCCCAAACGACAGCCCGCAATCTGCAATCCATAGTTTTTCTCGAGGATGTGCCGGTAGATGCTCACCTGAAGCGCGTAGTGGCAATATGTGGTGTCGGGGATGTCGGATATAGGTTCGAAGGCATATTTGCCGTAAGGGCTGACAATAACAGGCTCTCCAACGGTATTGAGTATCTTGTTGCTGCGTTTCCAGTCGTAGATAGTAAACACGCCGTCGGTGCAGTCCAGGAAGTCGAGTGTGCCCGCCACCTTGTAGTCCTCATCGAAGATTGCCCACTCCGTGCGATAGGGAGTCAACTGATGCGTTTCGACAAACTGGCGGAAAAGAGCGGCTGTGTCGTTGTCGGGCATCGTGCGGTCGAAATAGTACTGCTCGATTCCAGCATGCATAGCCGTGCCAAGCGCGGCTGCCTCGTCACCTTTGCGTTTCCACATTGCCTTCACCTCTTCTGGCGACATGCCCAACGACGGAGCCTTTCGCTGCGCCCAATAGTCAGCGTCAAACTTCGAAAAATTGTCGGCAACCACTGTTGTGACCGAACGCAACTCGCAGCCGCCTACGGTGTAGGTGTGGTTGTCGGCG
>CAVEIP010000015.1:0-30400 GCA_963615935.1 [Ruminococcus] lactaris
CAGGTTGGTGACCAATTAGATACACGTTTCAATCCACGCGCCCGCGGGGGGCGCGACTGTTTAACTTTTTAATATTTGTTATTATTTCATTTGTTTCAATCCACGCGCCCGCGGGGGGCGCGACAGTATATCCAGCAAGGTACTGAATATCACAATACAAAAGTAGCATTTTTGCGAAAGACCGCAAAAAGATTGCAAATAAAAATGCATTATCCCGTCGGCATAGGGCAATCGGCTGATTTTCAAGCAGTGCGAAACCCTCGGCAAATGGTGCAACACTATGGGTTCGCACAGACTATACCTATATAATAAGTTCGCCCGTAAAATCTATACCATTATTTTTTCCCAATGTTTCAACTTTTCGTTTCCAGTCCTTGCCTAAGATATAAAACCTGATGCTGTCCTGCTCAAGGTCAATAATGTCTCCAATCTGATGCTTCAGCATAACAAATTGAGCCTCGGTAAGGATACATTCAAACACTGAATTTTGAACTCTTGTGCCATAGTTCTGGCAGGCTTTTGCCACATTGCGCAGGCGCTTAGCGCCATTGTGCGATGAAGTGATTACGTCGTAGGTGATGAGTATAAACATACGGTTACTTTATTAAAAACACAGGATAGTCGTCAAGGTCTTTTCTGATAAACCGAGCCAGTAGCATGGCCTGGACATGCGGCAACAGTCCGATAGAGATTTTCTCGTTCAGATATGGGTGGGTTATCGTCTCCTTCTTTCTGTTTTGCCAGGCGGAGAGGATAGTCTTTCGGCAAGAGTCGGTCATGGCGATTCCCTCGTCGCCTTGACGGAGAAAGTCCTTGATGGTTATTTGCCGCTTGTTTATCAGCGAAAGGACGAGCCGGTCGCCGAGGTAAGCCCTCATTTCTTCCATAAGGTCGAGAGAAAGAGAAGGTCTTCCAGGCCGAAGAGTGTGCATAAATCCAACGTAAGGATCCAGGCCCACCGTCTCAAGAGCAGCGGTTACATCATTACATATCAGCGTGTAGACAAACGACAGCATGGCGTTGACGGCATCTTTGGGCGGACACCTGCTGCGACATTCAAAAGAGAAGTCATCGCATTGGCATAGCAGCAGATGCCGAAACACTCCGAAATAGGTGTTGGCAGCCTCTCCTTCATATCCTCTGATGTGGTCAACACTGTCGGCATTGAGTACCCGCTTTTTGCATCGCAGCAACTCTTCGGCAGCGGCCTCTATCTCTTCGTTTGGGCCGTTGTCACGGACGAACCGCCGGAGGATGTTGCGGTAGTTCTGGATTTTCCCGCCAATAAACAGCCTGCAGAGGTGGAGAGCATAGCCAGGGTCGTCAGAGCATTGATACTGCGCCTTGCGCAGCAGCACATTGCCACGGGTCGGACCTTGTGAACGGCAGATGAATCTACCTTGGGGCGAAAGGAATGTGAGAGCCACGCTGTTGTCAGCGCAAAGTTTCATCAGCCCTGGACTTGCTCCAACGTAGCCAAACGTGACAATCTGCTCGATGTTGTGAATCGGGATGCGGAAAACTTCCTCTTGCTTCACCGAAACGACCACATTCAAGCCGTCTTTGCTCAAGTAGGCATCTGGCATTGTGAGGTAAAGAGTGTTAAGTAATGTCTTCATAGAGAGAACTGTTTAGATAGGTCTTTACTTGCGTGCAATTGCACATTTCAGGCAGGCAGATGTTGCTAAGCGAACAGTTTCTGCAATGAGGCGCTTTGATGGCCTGCGGCAATGTGCCACTCTTGAAGATGTCGTGCATTTGCTTGGCGCATTGCATTGTGGTGCTTCTCAGGGCATCGGAAATCGCTATCGTTTCGCGATGCTTCACTTCGTTGTAGTAGAGAGCCCCGTAAGGAATGCTTATGCCGTACATCTCCTCCAGACACATCGCTTGTGCCGCCATCTGCACCTCATCGGTTGCGTCGCGCTTGGGCTTGCCGCGCTTGTATTCCACTGGGTATGGTTTCCAGTAGCCTGGGTATCGGGTATGGGTGACGGCATTGTCGGGAGAGTCTGTCGGTAGAAGTTCCACAGCATCGGTGATGCCGTAGAGTCCCAGAGTCCTGGATGCTATGTGCAGGGAGCGAAGAGTGATGGTATCGCCGTTCTTCTGCCGGTAGAAAGGGTTGTCCACGTTCTTGTGCAAGAGGTTGCCCTCTACTGTCAGTTTGTTGTCGGCCCATTGCTGTTCGATGTCGATTAATGCCCACTGTCGGGGGCAGAACATGAAGTGCTGTATCCCCGACAGCATGAGCATTTCGTCTTCTTTATACATAAAGGTAGACCTAAATCAGTTCTTCCACGGTTACGCCGCTTGGCACTGATGCCTTGTCGATGGTGATTTTATAGTCGCCAAACGAGCGCGGAACGCCATTGGTTACTTTCTCAATCTTCACCAGGTCAAACAGTTTATTGGCAGGAGCGTTGCCCCGCTCAGACTCGTGGCGGAACACAATCAGTTTTTGTGCGCTCATCAATCCGCGAGCGGCTGAGCGGTCCTGATCAAACATGTTTTTCAGCGCCTCGAAGAAGATTTGCAGGTCGGAATCGGAAAATCCCGTCTGCTTGGCAAGGCTGGCTGAGATGAAGCCGTGGCACACATAAAGACCATAAGGAACCGTAGCCTTGCGACCCTGGATTCCTATTTGCACATCATATGGTCTTGCTTCATCACGGGCTACGCAAACAGTCAACGCATGCTCTGCCGATACGATTGGGTCAACGGAGCGGGCAAAGGTCATTTGGATTGGTCCCCGCACTTGTCCTGCGTTGGCTCCTGTTGAAAGGACGGCGCCAAAAGTTCTTACATCATAGAAGCGTTTGCACATAGCAGCGCGTCCGTCGTCAACTTTATCAGATGGGGCTTTTTCGTTTACTTTTAAATCCAGACCAAGGTCTTCCTTATACATCTTGCGGATTTCACCATTAATAAAGACCTGCTGTCCAGAGATTTCCTTAGATTTCACCAATATGTCGTTTCCGTTCGAGCCGCATTCTGTCACCTGCACATAGTTGCGCACTTTGCGCTTCAAGCAAACGTCGGTAACCAGGCCCATGCCTGTTTCTGCGTCAACACGTGGGAGATTGCCAGCATCTGGGTCACCGTTAGGGTTACCGTCCTGCACGTCGAATACATAAACAAAATCGATGCGATTTTTAAGTTCTGCCATAATCTTTTTATATTTTAAAAATGTGAATATTTTTTAGTTATTGTCCTCTTCTTTTTTGTCTTCCTTCTTGGTGAAGAAGTCCTGTCGCTGATGGTAATATCCCACAAAGAAGCGCCCTTGGTCTTGGAGACCAAGATGCGACGGGAATCCGTCGGCAGGAAACTTGTCAATTATTTCCTGTTTCAACTTTTCGTAGAACACCTTTCTGCTCTCTTGGGGCAGTTTCTCCCAATGATGGAGCGAGAGGTTGAGAATGGTGGCAAACACGGCTGAAGGTGTTGCACTGGCGGCATTCATGTAGCGTTCACGGATGCTGCTGATGCCGTTGGCATCTTCCTGTATTTTGTCGAGGACTGCAAACAGTCGTCCACACAGGTAGCCTGGGTTGGTGTTGGTTTTGTCTAACATAATTTCTATCTTTTTGTTATTGTCGTTTAATCTATTTAGGTATGCCTTGATGATAGCGATGCGCCCTATACGAATGGGTTTCTTGTCCTTATCGCCACTCTCCGCCCGGATGCGTCGGATGCATGCCGAAAACAGGGTGTAGGGATAGGGTATGCCCTGGAAGATGCTTTTCGTCAAGGCTTCCGGCAGGTTGGGAGTGGCTTCTGATTGCATTCCGCCAAGCGTCACTGCAGAAAGCATGTCCTTGATGCCCATATATGGCTTTTTCTCCTTCCTTGTGTCGACGATTTCCATATCGTTGAAATGTTGGAGAATCTTTGCAGCAAAGTCCCTCAACTGGCTCTCCGACCAATAGACCACTGCTATTCTCGCTGAGTTTGGTGCGAGTCCAAGAATGTAGAATCTATCATCCAAGGAAGTAGTGAGTTTACCCGAATATATGGCAGTGAAAACCTTTCTTACCTGCGCAATCTTTGCGTTTGGGTTGCCGTTGTTATTGCCTGCTTGTAATCCGAGCAACTCGAAAAGGCCGGCCTCTGCCTGCTCAGCAGCCTCGGTTTGCGACGACGCCCAAAACACAAACGTGCGGTTGCCGATAAGGAATTTGTTGCGGGAGTTGCTTGCCAACATGGCATTGAGAGCAGTGGTATAGGCAAACTCCGCTTCTTCGCTTATCGGGGCGTTGTAACATTGTTCCTTTCCATAAGAGTCGTAGCCCGATTTTACTTGAAAGGCAACAAGCCGTGCTATTGCTTGACTTCCAGGAATCATCGTGGCGGTGGTCAGCCTGACAGGAGTGCTGCGGTTGCCTGTCACGAGACAGACGCTTTGCTTAACGCTATTGTCGTCACCACTTTCCAACTGCAAGATATCTCGTTTTTCCGCAATTATTTTAGTGTCGCCGTCTATCCGGAAAGAGAATGTGGAATATTTCTTGTTCAAATTCTTCTGAATGTCATCCCACAGCGGGTCATTCATCACCTCCGATGCTATTTTCTCCCGTCCTTGCCTGTAGAAAGCCGACAATGCCTGCAAATCCTCATCCTTGGGAAATTTCCCGCAAATCTCATCCACCTTCTTTTTGAAAGTGTCAAAATACAGTTGCTCCTTTCCATTATTTTTGTTGGAAATTCCAAGCACATAAGCGCAGTTGTCGTATAGATAGTTTGCAACAACGTTACTCGCCCTGCCAACATGTTTCTTGACAAGATATGTTCTTGCTTGCTGTTTGCCTATTCGGCAATCTTCAAAGCGAAGAAACTTGCCATCCTTTGAAATGACAATCAGGAAGCCTATTTGTTTTTCTTCCATGCCAAATCTAGGCAGATTGTCGCAACGATTGTAATAGTCGTATAATGCCTTAAGTATCATCGCAGTATCTCCTCGCTGTTTAATGATGGAACAATGATTGTGCCGTCTTTCATTTGAGCACGGTAGAACATCGGTATGATGTCCTTAGAATTGCTGAAGTCCATGTCGTAAAGCATAATGCCTAAGTCCCTTGTACCGCCTTGCTCGGCCGTGATGGCAGGAGTAAGAGTCTCGTTGGCGACGTCAACCAGCCGGAAAGCGGCTGAAAATTCGCGGGTGCCAAGATACGGCTGGTTGAAGCACTGTCCGCCTTTTGCGCGGCGCTCAAACGATTCGTAGTACTTGACTGGTCCTTCGTCCTTTGTCGGCGCATGCTTGCCAAACGACTCCTTAGGCCTGTTCTTGACAGGAATATAAACAAGTTTTGCCCAAATCCGATATGCCACGTCCTTAAGAAACAATGTATTCTTCTGCTGACGCTTTTCCTCAATGTAGATTGAAGCCGCATCCTCCTTTACACTTGCCAAGGCACCAACCTCATTTCTTCTCACAGATGTCCACTTTATGGGTTTCAACACATCTATTCTGGTTATCTGCCATCGGAAGGCAGGTTTCCAGAACACAGCCTCAAAGATGCCGCGGGCAGCCGATGGCGTTATCACGTCGTAACTGACTCGCTCCACTTTCAATTCGGGTCGGGTGAAACATGCCATGTCGCCCCACACCTCTAAACAGTATTCCTTATCGGTATATTCCATATTTAATATTGTTATTTTATTGTCATATTATATATTCTTAAATCACCAGCACCTCATTCGCCCAATTGTTGTCACTTTGCAGGCCCGTGTACTGGTCGTATTGCTGCGGATAGTCAACTACAAAGAGCCCTTCTTTCTTCTCGTCCACCACGCCCATGTCTTTCAATTTCTTAAAATCCGACGGGTAAATGCTGACTGTGTATTGGGCGAGTTTCTTCATCAGGCTGTACGACGGGCCGCTTTTCAGCAGTTGGGAAACCAAATCGAGGCTGTCCTTCCAACAGACGATTACCGAAATGCACGAATCATCGATGAGCCGGAATTCTTTGGCACCCTCGGCAAATGACAACTCACATGGATTATATAGAAGTTCCTTTATTCCTTTTATGTCGAAACTGTCGGTTTTGCAATACAACTGTCTAAAATATTCAACCATGGTGTCAGGGGCAAACCAATCGGAACCAGCATGGAGACTGAGTCGGGCATCGTTGGCTGCACGCATTTCGCCTATTGGCAAATTGTGCTCCTTTGTCAACGAAAAGACGTGGGTGGTGGATATGTCTCGTTTTCCCTCTCTGTTGCATCGTCCTGCTGCCTGCAGAATTGAGTCAAGACCAGCCTCTTGGCGGTAGACAACAGGAAAATCAATATCCACGCCCGCCTCAATCAGTTGGGTCGACACCACGCGAATCGTCTCCTGGTTGTCATCGCTCAAGGCTTCCTTGATTTGGGCTATAGTGTCACGGATATGGGCTGGACACATGCTTTTGGACAAATGCAGAGTGATGCCTTCCTTGGGCAGCCGCCGAAACAGTTCTTGGGCATCCCTGCGGGTGTTAGTGATGCAAAGCACCCGTTTGTGGCGCATCAGCATTTCCGCAACTTCGTCGTACGATTTTCCATCATTGTCGATGTTTAGTTCCACACGTCGCAGCCGTTCGTGAAGCCGCAAATTTTGGGGAATTATTTCTGTGACATGCTCTATTCCTGAGAATGCACTTTTCGGATTGCACCCCTCGATGAGTCCACTAAGCACTGGCTGGCTTGCCGTGGTCAGCATCACCGACACGTTGAACAGCCGGTTGTAGGTCTTGAGAGAATCGACAATCGGTTGAAGATAGCCCATTGGTAGAGTCTGCACCTCATCGAGGATGACCACGCTGTTTGCGATGTTGTGCAGTTTGCGGCAAACGGACGGTTTGTTGGCAAACATCGATTCAAACAATTGCACATTGGTGGTTACGACAATTGGATAGTCCCAATTTTCTGTTGCCAATTTAAGTCTCTCCCTAAGTCTCTCATCTTTTATTTTCTGCGGATTGACATTACTATGATGCTCCAGCACATTCTCGTCACCGAATATAGATCTCAGCACCGAGGCTGTCTGCATGATTATGCTCGTATACGGTATGGCAATGATGATTCTTTTCTGATTGTTATGGATGGCATGCTTCATTGCCCACAGAAGCGCCGACAACGTTTTTCCTCCGCCTGTCGGCACAGTCAGACTATAGAATCCTGCAGGGCTGTCGGCTTTCTCTCTACAAATCTGTTGCACCTGGTTGCGTATGTCATTCACATCCGAGCCATTTGATGTAGCCTTAAATGACTTCAATCTTGCCTCAAGCATCGGCAGCAAAGTTGTCAGGTCGAATTTATTCTGCCGCAGGGCATAGGACTCGCTGTCCATAAAGGCTTCTGTGTCGAGATAATCGGCATCGACCAAACATGAGAAGAGCATGCGCGACAGATGGTGAAAATCGTTGCGCATTATGGCAAACGGGGCCTTATTCAATGCCTTTTTCTCTTCGTTGCAAATGATTTCCTTGGGCATTACGGCATTTAAGATGCCGTTTATCTCATCATAGTCATGCAGACCCGTGTGGTGCGAAATGATTTGATTGACAATCAGATTATCGGCCGACTGTCCGTAAAGTTGCCGTGCTCTGATGCCACCAACATAGGCATGATGATAATTGCCCACAACTTTGCTGTCGGGGGCATATCCACTCTCTTTCTTTATGTGTTGCTGAAAGGCATCCGACTCCTTGCCCTTGTCGTGCAGCAGTCCTAACACCTCACCCCAAGGAGCCATACCAAACTCTCCGGCAAACTGGGAAGCCAACTTAGCGACGCCTTTTGTGTGTTCGTCATTCGATTGGATTACCCAATGTCCGTTCTCATCTTTGTACAGATGTGAAATAACATTCTCCATTTTTCCATAGATTAAGATTTAAAAGCAATGCTTGGCCGCCTAAATGTTGGGCTTGCCAAATGAGCATCATTTTCCGATGCGAAAATTAGCGAAAACTATTAATTGGAGCAAATAATTTTGCCAGATTTTTCCGGCTATTGTTGACTAACCGCTTGCACCATCACAGCAGGCCTTGCTCGATGCGGGTGGCGATGCGGTCGATCATGCCGTCGGTCTCGTCGATGTCGGGACTCCAGCCGGCTTTGAGGTTGACGTTGAAGAGGCGCCCGAAGGCTTGGTAGAATGAGGCGCGAAACACTCCAAGAAAGGCTTTGATGATGCCAAACGACTGCTGGTTGGTTTCGCGGTTGATGAGTTTCACAAGCACACGCGCCTGCTGCCGCGAAAAGCGCTTCAACTCTGGCTTGTACTGGTTAAACACTTCCTTCTCCATCTCCTTGAGGTGTGCCTCGCGCTCTTTGGTGGTGGGGAGGGTGGCGATATATTCGTAGGTCTCAATCACCGTGGCGGAGATGAGTTTGGCGTAGGGCAAGCCTTTGCGCACATCGCGCACCATGCGCCAGTAGAACTGCTCCTGCTCCTTGTTCTTAAACCGCTCGGGCGGGTAGACCGTCACGTTGTTAATCACGAGCATCAGCGCACTGTCGCCCTGCTCCGTGCGAAAATAGTAGTAACCGTGGTAGGTCTTGTTGCGCGGAGAAGGCAGTCCGTCGGTCTCGGCATTGGCTGCAAACGCCACGGCGAGCATGAGTAGGAGGATGATGCGCTTCAACATTTGATTGTGATTAAATTCCTTTTTTCGAATATATCTATTTTTTCTTCGGATGCAAAATTAAGTAATTCAACCGATACCGCGCACAATTTTATACTTTAATTGCGTAAATTTGCCGTAAGTTATTTATTGCCCCAAACTGGAAGAATTATGGAATACAAAATATCAATTGTAACGCCGTACCACAACGTTGAGCCTCAACTCTTTGAGGAATGCGTCAAGTCGATGCGCAGCCAAACCATCGGATTTGAAAACGTGCAGTGGATCATCGTGGTGCACAACAGTGAGCCGCACCATCTGCCTGCACTGCAACAAATGTTTCGCAACGACAGCAACGTGGTGGTCGAGGCCCTCAACAACGACTACCGCACACCTTCGTCGCCGCGCAACCATGCCCTTGCGCTCGCCACGGCGCCCATCGTGGGACTCCTCGACAGCGACGACAGTTACACCGACGACTGCCTCGCCACGGTGGTGGAGCAGATGGAAGAGACACATTCCGACATGCTCAACGTGCGCCGCGAGGTGGTAATCGACTCCGACAATCTGCGCGTGTTCACCGTGAAGATGCTTTTCAACAACACCGAGCGCCGCACCATCATGGAGCGCCGCCACTGGGACACCGAGAAGATGTTCGGCTATCCGTGGGGCATCTCCACCGCCTATTTCTACAGCGCTTCGCTGCTCAAGGACTACGACATCAACTTCGACGTCAACCTCCTCTTTGCCGAGGACTTCCTCTTTGTGGCGCACTGCATAGCCCACGCCCGCAGAATTTGCTACCTCAACCAGTTTATCGGCTATAAATATGTGATCAACGCCAACTCCTTGGTGCAGAACCCTGTGAAGCCGGCGCAAACCGTATTGGCATACGCCAAGGGCTACAAGTTGATTTTCGACACCCTCACGCGCTACGGCATCAACAACGCGCTGATGGTGGTGAGCCACCTTGCACTCCTTGCCCGCTTCATCCTCCACTCCAAGGACATGACGCGCGCCATCCGCCAGGAAATCAAGGACCTCCTCGGCGAGTATCTGCTCTCGGCGCAGACCGCCAAGTCAAACAAGTACTACACCAAAGAGGCGATTGCCGACTCCCTGCACACGGCTTGCGACATTATCCTCAACCCAGAGAAGGACATGCAGGCGCTGCTCCGCAACGAACTCGACGGACTCTACGACCTGCGCAAAATCCTGCTTGCCAACCTCAACACCGACTTTGCCCGCCGCAACGACTTTGAGTCGATCACCACACTCGAGGCATGGCAGTTCCGCATGCCGCTCACCGGTGCCGACTTCTACAAGCCGCTCGTCGACCTTCAGACCCGTGTGGGAGAGGACCGCATTTTTACCGACGCAAAGACAAAACTGTATTTCAAAACCGTCTCCGGCTCACTCCTGCCTTGCACCGAGGAGCATCTCCGCCCCTACCGCAAGGCCATCGACTCCATCCTCCGCGACCACAACAATGTGCTGCTGGCGCAGAGCAAGCCAATCACGCGGATAGCCATCGACGGCGCGCCCGTCGACACGCTGAAGAGTGCCGTGGTGAAGGCATATTTTAAAAACGACTATATGAAGCACGGCGTGGCACACGCCCGCTTTGCCGCCCCCGTGGAATGCTACTACGCCAGCGGCGACGACGCCTACCACAACCTCGTGGTGCAGAGCCTTGCCGACGGCGATGCCGACCAGATTGTGGCCTACACCTGCGACGATGTGCTGCGACTCTTCGACTTCATCGAGCACAACTGGCAGCAGTTGCTACCCGACGTCCCTTGCACCGCAGCGCGCCGCGAAGCCCTCAAGGTAGCGTTCAGCGACGGCTTCGACCAGCCGGTGGCCACAAAAATTTGGCCTAAACTCACCAAAATCATCGCTTTCGGCTCGGGCGAACACTATCAAGCCTGCCGCGACATGAAGCGGTTTACGGGCGACGTGACCCACAGCCACGGCTTCTACTTCACCGAGGAGGCAATCCTCGGCAAAGCCACCGCCGACGGCTCCGAACTCTTCGAGTGCATCCGCGGCAACAGTTTCTATGAGTTGATGCCCGTTGCCGGCGACTCAACCACCGTGTGCTGGTCGCAGGTGGAGAAGGGCGCGCCCTACCAGTTGGTGGTCACCAACAAGGCGGGACTCTACCGCTACGTGACCGACCACTTCATCTGTCCGCAGGAAATTTCGCAAGATTCAATCAAGTTTACAATCTATTAAACCGCAAATAACTATGAGCAAGCAATTTATCGACATAACACTGACGGCTGGCGAGCAGAAATTCGCCCAGGACTTCGAAGCATCAAACGGAATGATGGGAAACCCCGTGCAGATATTCCGTTTCCCCGAGCCAGTCGACCTTCCGCGCCTGCGCGCAGCCATGGAGGCCGCCCTCAACAACCACGGTGCCACAGCAACAGTGTTCTACAAAAACGACAAGGGCGAAACGCTCAAGCGCATAGATCCCGACTACCGCGCAACGGTGGAAATCGAGGAGATGACCGATGAGGAGTTCGATGCCTTGCGCGCCTCAATTATGTGTCCGCAGCCGCTCTACAACGTGCCGCTTGTCCATCTCCGCCTCATCCACACCCCCTCGGGAGTGTATCTGATAATCGACATCCACCACATCGTTGTCGACGGCGTGGCCATGACGGTGCTACTCGACGACGTGACCAAGGTCTACAACGGCGAGCCACTGCCGCCAGAGGGTTGGAGCATCTACGACATTACGCGCTACGAGCAGGAATACTTGCAGAGCGACGAAGGCAAAAAGGCGGTTGAGCGCCTCGAAGACATGTGGGCCAACGCTGAAGGCATCTTCCCGAAGGGCGATGTAGACGGCGACAAGTACGACCTCGACATAGCGTATTTCGACGTTGATGTAGACTTCGGACAGATACGCACAGCCACCCGCTGCGCGCAAAGCGTGGTGACCGCCGCTGCCTGTAACCTCCTGCTGGCGTGGTACACCGGCAACCGCAACGCAGCAACCGTCAGCACCTACGTCAGCCGTCCGCTCAAAGAGATGGAACGCACCCTCGGCATGCTTTCGCGCTATCTGGTGTTCACCGTGCCGTTTGCCGACGACACCACCATTGCCGACTACCTCGCCAGCGCGAAAGAGGCAACGATTACACCCCGCCGATGCACCTACGCCAATCTTGAGGCAATGCGCCGCATGGGCAAGGATTTCATCAACTATATGGAATTCATCTACCAAGGCACCATCCTGACGTGGACGTGTGCCGACCAGCATCTTGAAACCGTGCGCATCCCCTACACCAACCACTACGAGCCGAAGCCGCTCAATGTGCATTTCCTGGTGCGCGACGGCAAGCCCAAACTGATGTTCCTGTGGCAACGCAGCCGCTATTCAGAAGCGTTCATCGCCACTTTCGCCCGCCGCTACAGCACGGTGCTCAACCGCATGCTCACAGCCGCTACCGTGGGCGAGGTACTCGCTGCGGTGGAATAGGTCCGCTGGATTTTGCATTGTGTCGGGATTTCAGTAATTTTGCAGTTCAAGAAAATTCAATTGTCATGATTCGTAAATATGACTATCTCGTAATCGGTTCCGGCATCGCGGGCATGAGTTTTGCCCTCAAGGTAGCAGAAACAGGCCGTGTGGCACTTATCTGCAAGTCGGACATCGAAGAAGCCAACACATACTACGCTCAGGGCGGTGTGGCTTCAGTGACCAACCTCAGGGTCGACAATTTCGACAAGCACATCGAAGACACTATGATTGCCGGCGACTGGCTCAGCGACCGCGCCGCCGTGGAGAAGGTGGTGAAAGGCGCTCCAGAGCAAATCAACCAGTTGCTCCAATGGGGCGTGGACTTCGACCGCAAGGACGATGGCGAGTTTGACCTCCACCGCGAGGGCGGCCACTCGGAATTCCGCATCCTCCACCACGCCGACAACACCGGCGCAGAGATTCAGCAGAGCCTCGTGCGCGCTCTCAAGAGCCACCCTAACATCGACGTCTACGAAAACTACTTCGCCGTGGAGATTATCACCCAGCACCACCTGGGCAAGATTGTTACACGCCGCACTCCCGACATCACCTGCTATGGCGCATATATCCTCAACCCAGAGACTGGCAAGGTCGACACCTTCCTCTCTAAGGTAACCGTAATGGCAACCGGCGGCATCGGACAGGTGTACACCACCACAACCAACCCGATGGTAGCCACCGGCGACGGCATCGCCATGGTGTACCGCGCCAAAGGCACCGTCCAGGACATGGAATTCATCCAGTTCCACCCCACGGCGCTCTATCATCCCGGCGACCGCCCATCCTTCCTCATCACCGAGGCTATGCGCGGCTACGGGGCAGTGCTCCGCACCATGGACGGCAAAGAATTCATGCAGAAATACGACCCACGCCTGTCGCTTGCGCCGCGCGACATCGTGGCACGCGCCATCGACAACGAGATGAAGATGCGCGGCGACGACCATGTGTGGCTCGACGTCACCCATAAGGACCCGGAAGAGACCAAGCACCACTTCCCCAACATCTATGCCAAGTGCCTCAGCCTCGGCATCGACATCACCAAAGACTATATCCCCGTTGCGCCGGCAGCCCACTATCTCTGTGGTGGCATCAAGGTGGACCTCAACGGACGCTCGTCAATCGACCGCCTCTACGCCGTGGGCGAATGCTCATGCACAGGTTTGCACGGCGGCAACCGTCTGGCATCCAACTCGCTGATTGAGGCTGTGGTCTATGCCGACGCGGCAGCCAAGCACGCTATGGCAAACATCGGCCACTATGCGCTGCGCGACGACGTGCCGGAATGGAACGACGAGGGCACTACCCACAACGAGGAGATGGTGCTTATCACGCAGAGCATGAAGGAGGTGAACCAGATTATGAGCACCTACGTGGGCATCGTGCGCTCCAACTTGCGCCTCGACCGCGCATGGAACCGCCTCGACATCCTCTACGAAGAGACCGAGCGACTGTTCAAGCAGAGCAAGGCGTCGCGCGCCATCTGCGAGTTGCGCAACCTCATCAACGTGGGTTATCTCGTGATGCGCCAGGCAAAAGAGCGCCACGAGTCGCGCGGACTCCACTACAGCATCGACTACCCGCCCGAAAAGCGCCGCTTGTAGGCGCCGTTGGGAGGGGCATAAATAGCCCGTAATCCAAAAAAGTATTGCTTTTTTTGGAATCAATTCCAAAAAAGTATCGTTTTTTATGGATTTGAGAAGGAAAATACTTAATTTTGCCTCCAGTCATAAACTAAGATGGCAGGTATGATAAAACGTATTCTAGAGCACACATTGCAGCAACGGTTATGGCACGGAAAGGCCATTATCCTTTTTGGAGCAAGGCAGGTGGGTAAAACCACGATACTGAAGGACTTGTTCCAGGGGCGCGACGATGTGTTGTGGCTAAACGGCGACGAGCAGGACGTGAGAAATATGTTCGAGAATGCGTCGTCAACGATGCTCAATACGATTATCGGAAAGAAAAAGATAATCGTGATTGACGAAGCGCAGCGCATCACCAACATCGGACTGGGTATCAAGTTGATAACCGACAACATCTCAGATGTGCAGGTGGTGGCTACGGGAAGTTCTTCCTTCGACTTGTCCAATAAAATCAACGAGCCGCTTACGGGCAGAAAACTGGAGTATTGGATGTTTCCCATTTCGTTTGGCGAACTGGTAGAGCATCATGGGTTGTTGGAGGAAAAACGGCTGTTGTCCCATCGGTTGGTCTATGGCAGTTATCCTGACGTAATCAACAATGTAGGCGATGAGCGGACAGTCCTTACCGAGTTGGCCGACAGTTATCTGTACAAGGACATCTTGATGTTTGACCGAATCAAGAAGAGCGACAAGTTGGTAAAACTGCTTCAAGCGCTGGCTTTCCAGATAGGTTCAGAGGTGTCGTACAATGAGTTGGCGCAGACCTGCGGACTTGACCCGAAGACTGTGGAAAGTTACATTACTCTTCTTGAGCAGTCGTACATCGTGTTCCGCTTGGGTTCGTTCAGCCGAAATCTGCGCAACGAACTGAAGTTCTCCCGCAAAATCTATTTCTGGGACTGCGGCATCCGCAATGCCGTGATAGGCAACTATCAGATGGTGGAGAGCAGAATGGACACTGGCGCATTGTTTGAAAACTATATCGTGTCGGAACGGTTGAAGAAACTGCGCTACGACAAGTCCTATGCCAAGAGTTACTTCTGGCGGTCGAAGACCAAGCAGGAGATAGACTATATCGAGGACATCGACGGGCAGTTGGCAGCCGTGGAGATGAAGTGGAATCCCAACCGCAAAGCCGCGTTGCCTCTGTCTTTCGCAAGGTCGTACGGCGACGTGGATTTCAAGGTGGTGACACGCGAAAATTATGAAAGTTTTTTGTTATAAAGGAACATATATATGAAAAAATTAGCATTGATAGCATTGGCTTTGGCGATGGTTGCACCGGCGATGAGCGCTGGCGACAACATCTACTTGGTGAAGAAGTCGGGCGTTGTGGAGCAGCGCAGCCGCACTGAAGGCGACAAGATTACATTCAACGAGCCTACGGGCGGACTGTTCTCTTTCACGCTCAACAGCACCGAAGGCGATACCTACTCGTCAATCAAAGGCAACTTCGCCGTGAAGATTGCCGACGAAACCATTAAGTCGTTCTCCCCCAGCAAGATGGAGGTGGGCGTGGTCTACAGCCCGTTTGGCAACCCTACCTACGAGCGCGACGGGAAAAGGCGTCTGGCCACAACAGTAGGCCATGACACCAGCACCTACGACTTCACCGTCTACGGCCTGGAGTCGGGCGTAACCTACACTTGGCGGCCATACGTCAAAGTGTTAGACCACGTATACTACGGCGACAGCCTGCGGGTAGCCCCTATGGGCGATGCGCGCACCATCAGCCGCAAGGTGGAACTGAAATGGTACGAGTACAATGACTCTCCCGACTGGTCGGGCGATCAGTCGTACGCCATCTATACCATCACCCTTGACCGCTACAACCTCGGCTCGAGCAGCGAGGGCGATCCCGGCGACTACTATGCCTGGGGCGAAACCTCGCCGAAGGACGAGTACACGTGGGACAACTACAAGTGGAGCAACGGCACCGAGGCAACCAAATACCGTGCCACCGGCTCGTCGGTTCTCTATCTCGAGTCTGCCGACGATGCTGCAACGGTCATTTCAGGCGGTGAGAGCCATACTCTGGGATACCGCGACAATTCGAGTGCGTCAGAAACATTCCAGTTCGACTACTATTACACCAAGACCTGGAGCAGCCGCGTTGCCCCTGACGGCTCGACAATCTATGGCCTGCAGATAACCGACTGGGGCGGAAAAGAAACTGTCTTCATCCCGGCGGGCGGCTACTACGATGGCACTACGCTGACCGACTACGGCAACGAGGTGGCTTTGTGGCAAAGAGTTACATTCGGCTACGGCAAAGAGGCCGACTTCGTTTACGGTATGACCATCAAAGGCACGAGTGCCAGCCCCTACGAGACCGACGGTTCAGCGACCAAACACTACCGCTACATGGGTCTCCCGATTCGCGCTTGCTACGGCGCTACCCGTACAGACTACGACAATTAGCAGATAGCAGAAAATGGCAGGATTGAAATCATTGATGAAGGACACTGCTATCTACGGTGTCAGTTCGATAGTTGGGCGCTTCTTGAACTATCTCCTTGTGCCCATCTACGTCACGGCAATGTCTGCCCAGTCGGGCGGCTACGGCGTTGTGACTGAGGTGTATGCGTGGGTAGCCTTGCTGATGGTGATACTCACCTACGGCATGGAAACAACCTTCTTCCGCTACGTAAACAAGACCGACGAGAATCCGCAGCGCGTCTATTCCACCACTCTCATCATGGTGGGCTCCACGTCGCTGCTGTTCATCCTCCTCGTGCTTGCTTTCCTGCCGCAGATTGCCGGCGCAATGGGCTATGCCGACCATCCGTGGTACATAGGCATGATGATGGGAGTGGTGGCTATGGACGCCTTCCAGTGCATCCCGTTTGCCTACCTGCGCTACCGCAAGCAGCCTTACCGCTTTGTGGCGCTGAAGTTGCTCTTCATCGTGCTCAACATAGCCCTCAACATCGTCTACTACGTGTTTCTCCATGGCAGCGACGTGGGCTATGCCTTCCTGTTCAACCTCGTGTGCACGGGCACAATCATGCTTCTGATGCTGCCGCTGGTGAAACTCGGCGGAGGCTTCGACTGGGCATTGGCGCGCCGCATGCTCAACTACAGTTACCCCATCCTCATCCTCGGCATCGCCGGCATCCTCAACCAAGTGGCAGACAAGATTATCTTCAGCCACGTCTACACAGGCAGCGACGCCAAGATGCAACTGGGCATCTACGGCGCGGCGAGCAAGATTGCTATGATTATGGCGCTGCTCACCCAGGCATTCCGCTACGCCTACGAGCCGATAGTGTTCAGCAAGAGCCGCGACAAAGACAGCAAGGAGTTCTATGCCAAGGCGATGAAATACTTCATCATCTTCACCCTGTTGGCGTTCCTCTGCGTGGTGTTCTACATCGACGTGCTGAAACACATCATCGCCCCCAACCCCGACTATTGGGCAGGTCTGCGCGTGGTGCCTATCGTGATGGGCGCTGAGATACTTATGGGTGTGTACTTCAACCTATCGTTCTGGTACAAACTAATCGACCAAACCCTATGGGGCGCACTCTTCTCCTTCGTTGGATGCGCCGTGCTAATAGCCATCAACATCCTCTTGGTGCCGCGCTTCGGCTATATGGCATGCGCTTGGGCAGGCGTTGCAGGCTATGGAGTGGCAATGGTGATGAGTTATGTGGTGGGACAGAAAAAGAACCCGATTAACTACGACTTGAAGTCGATTTCTGTATACGTCGTCGTCGCCGCAATTTTATTCGCTGTGGTCGAATACCTCAAGGTGGGCAACACTGTGCTCCAACTGGCGGTCAACACCGTGCTGCTTGTGGCATTCGTGGTGCTGATACTGAAAAAGGAGCATATCAACCTCGGCGCAATACTTAAAAGAGTGAAGCGATGAAAGTGGTGATACTCAACACGGCGGACGCAAAAGGCGGAGCGGCTGTGGTCAGCCATCGGCTGACGCACGCACTCACGGCAGAGGGCATCGACACCCGCATGCTGGTGGTGGACCGCACCACCAACGACCCGTTGGTGGCGGTGGCGGGCACTCCCGAACAGCGCCGCTGGGCATTTCTGCGCGAGCGCCTCGGCATCTTCCTTGCCAACGGACTCAACCGCCGCGACCTCTTCAAGGTGTCGACCGCCCGCTACGGCGTAGACCTGCTGTCGCACCCCTGGATAAGGGAGGCCGACATTGTGTGCCTCAACTGGATAAACCAGGGCATGATGTCGCTCGCCGATGTGGAACGTCTCAGCCGCATGGGCAAGCGCTTGGTGTGGACCATGCACGACATGTGGTGCGCCACGGGCATCTGCCATCACGCCTACTCCTGCCGCCGCTATGAGAAAGAGTGCGGACAGTGCCAGTTTATGCGTTTTCCCCACGCTGCCGACCTGTCGCACCGCACGTGGAAGCGCAAGCGCCGTGTGATTGACGGAGCCTACATCCATTTCGTGTCGGTCAGCCATTGGCTTGCCGACTGCTGCAAGCGCAGTTCGCTGATTGGCGACAGGCCCATTACGGTGATTAACAACGCCTTGCCTGTGGAGCAATTCTCATGGCAACGCACGGGCAACACTGCCAAAAAGGTGGTTGTGATGGGCGCGGCACGCCTCGACGACCCCGTGAAAGGATTCAACCTGCTCATCGAAGCAGCCAACCATATTGCCGACAACCATCCCGACAACAACATCGAGTTGCTGCTCTACGGCACAATCCGCGACGAGTCGCTACTCAGCCAAATCCGCCTGCCCCTGCGGTGGGTGGGTGCCGTTGCTCCCGACAAAGTGCCGGAGTTGATGGCATCGGGCGATGTGGTGGTGTCGTCGTCACATTTCGAGACGTTTGGCATGACCCTTGCCGAAGGACAGGCAGCGGGCTGCCTCGCTGTGGCATTCGACCACGGCGGACAGGCAGACATCATCACCCACCGCAGCGACGGCTATCTTGCAACCTACCCCGATGCCACCGACCTTGCCGAAGGCATCCTCTGGGCGGCATCGCAGAGCCAGGACCGCAAGGCCATCCACGACAGCGTGGTGCGGCGGTTCTCCTACACAGCCGTGGCAACGAAATATATCGATTTGTTCAACAGTCTAATGAGAAAGGAATAACAACGATGGTAACGATACTTTTTCACGACACAATATTCGGTCCAATCCACAGTCGCCGATTGGGCACGTCGCTGGGTGTAAACCTCATGCCCAACGACGGCAAAATCTGCTCGTTCGACTGTCTCTACTGCGAGGCGGGATTCAACGCGCAGGGCGCAGGCAAGGCGGGCATCAGTCCGCGCCAGGAGGTGCGCGAGGCGCTTGAGGCTAAACTGAAGGCTATGGCCGACGCTGGTGAGCGTCTCGACGTGATAACCTTCTCGGGCAACGGCGAGCCTACGCTCCATCCCGACTTCCTCGGCGTGGTCGACGACGTGATTGCCCTACGCAACAAGTATTTCCCAAACGTGAAAATCAGTGTGCTGTCCAACTCCACGATGATTGGTCGCGAGGGTGTGGCAGAGGCACTGATGAAGGTGGACAACAACATCCTCAAACTCGACTCAGCCGTTGAAGCAACGATGCGCGCCATCGACCGCCCGGCGAACAAGGAATTTACCGTGGACTGGGTTGTGGAGCATCTGAAGAAATTCCGCCACCAATGCATCATCCAAACCATGATGGTGCGCGGCGAGCACAATGGTGAGCGTTTCGACAACACCACCGACGCCGAGGTGCAGGCATTGCTCAATGCCTATCTCGCCATCGAGCCGGCAGAGGTGATGCTCTATTCGCTCGACCGCCCAACCCCTGAGCAACACATGCAGAAGGTGGAGCGCGACGAGTTGGAGCGCATAGCCGCGGTGTTCCGCGAAAAAGGTATAAAAGTACAGGTAAACTAAGCATTATCATGATATATCCAAGACCCCTTAAGCCGGGCGACGCAGTAGCAATACTCTCGCCGGCGAGCGCAATAAAGGACGAACTGGTTGACAGTGCGTGCAAAACCCTCGAGATTTGGGGCTTCCGCCCCATGGTATGCCCCCACTGCAAAGGTTCGTGGGGCTCCTATAGCGGCACCGTCGACGAGCGGCTCGCCGACATCCGCGAGGCACTGGCCGACGAGTCGGTGCGCGCCATCCTCTGCAGCCGCGGCGGCTACGGCGTGGTCCACCTGCTTGAGCATTTCGAGCCAGGGCTGTGGCAGCGCGACCCTAAATGGGTGATGGGCTTCAGCGACATCTCCGCCTTCCATGCCGCTTTGGCACGCGACGGCGTGGCAAGCATCCACTCGCCCATGTGCAAGCACCTCACCAACCATCCCGACGACGAAAGCAGCCGTGCGCTCCGCGCCATCCTTACTGGCACGATGCCCGACTATCGCGTAGAGCCCGACAAGCGCAACCGCTTCGGCGTGGCTGAAGGACAAATCTACGGCGGCAACATTGCCGTGCTCAGCGGCTTACTGTCGACCGATTTCAACATCCTGCGCAAGGACCACATCCTCTTCATCGAGGACATTGACGAAGCCATCTACAGCATTGAGCGCATGCTCTACCATCTGCGCCTCAGCGGCGTTCTCGCCTCCACGCGCGCACTCATCGTAGGGCAGTTCACCGAGTATAAGCCGTCGAAGGACTTCGACAACATGTACGACATGGTGCAGCGCATCGTTGCCGACTACGATTTCCCTGTGGCATACAACTTCCCCGTAGGGCACGTAGACCACAACCTCCCCATCGTGGAAGGCTCCCATGCCCGCCTCGAAGTAGCAGCCGACGGCGTCCGCCTCACCCTGTCGCAAGAGTAAGATGCTGATAAAGGTACTACCCAAAAGAGATAAAATCACTACCCAAAAGGGGTGAAATCGCTACCCAAAAAGACAGAATCACTACCCCAAAGGATTGGTTTACTACCCAAAAGAAGATGATTTTATCAATATTGGTGACTTTCAGCATAAGATTGGACTACAGTTTATAAGACAGAATGAAAAGACATCGCGACAACTATACATTTCTGACGCAGGCGCCTGTGCACCGGGTGATTCTTACGATGGCGGTGCCAACAATCATTTCGATGCTCGTGACGAGCCTCTACAACATGGCCGACACGTTTTTTGTCGGAAAAATCGACACGCAGTCCACGGCTGCCGTGGGCGTTGTGTTTTCGGTGATGTCGATAATCCAGTCCATTGGCTTCTTCTTCGGACACGGCTCTGGCAACTACATGTCGCGCAAGTTGGGCGCACGCCAAACAGACGACGCCCGCGTGATGTCGTCCACTGGATTTGTCTACAGTTTCTCGATGGGTGTGGTGCTCGCCGTGGTGGGACACATCTTCCTGCCCGAATTGGCAACGATGCTTGGCTCAACGCCAACCATACAACCCTACACCGAGGAGTATCTCGGCATCATCCTGCTCGGTGCGCCGCTGATGACCGCATCGCTCACCATCAACAACCAAATGCGCTTTCAAGGCAACGCCGCCTTCGCCATGTACGGCATCCTCGCCGGTGCCGTGGTCAACGTGGCACTCGATCCCTTGCTCATCTTCGCCTTCGGCATGGGCATCCGCGGTGCTGCATGGGCCACAGTGATAGGCCAGTTGTGCAGTTTTCTTATCCTTCTGCGCATGTCGGGCCGCAACGGCGGCATTGCCATCACCGTGAAGCGGTTTTGCGGCAAGATGGCTTTGGCGCGCGAAATTTTCTACGGAGGCTCGCCGTCGCTCTTCCGTCAAGGACTTGCCGCCTTCGCCACCGTGGCGCTCAACGTGTCGGCAGGCGTCTACGGCGATGCCGCTATCGCCGGCATGAGCATCGTGACGCGCTATTGCTTCTTTATCCTTGCCGTGATTATTGGCCTCGGACAAGGCTTTCAGCCCCTTTGCGGCTTCTGCTACGGCGCGCGGCTCTATCCACGTGTGAGAGAAGGATTTATGTACTGCGTAAAGATTGGCACGGCATTTCTTGTGGTGTGCGCACTGGCAAGTTGCATGTTTGCCGAAGAGATAGTCAAGGCATTCCGCCACGACCCTGAGGTGATAGCCGTCGGCGCTGTGGCATTGCGCTGGCAGGCAGTGTCGTTTGTGCTGCTGCCCACCATCATCCTCACCAATATGCTGATGCAAACAATCCGCAAGCCTCTGCTTGCCAACATCGCCGCCGCAGCGCGCAGCGGACTATACTTCATCCCGCTAATCATCGTCCTTCCCAATTTCTTCGGACTCTTCGGAGTGGAAATAAGTCAAGCGGTGAGCGACGTACTCTCGTTTACCACCTGTGCACCCATAGCCTGGTCGGCGTTCAGCGGCATGAGCCGCCTCCCGAATGCTTGCACAGGCAAGGGAAAATAGTTACTTTTGGCTCGAATTTATAAACATCGAAAATGAAGATAAACAAATACCTTATAGTCCTGACTGCAATGCTATTGTCAGTAATGGGATGCTCAAGCAAAACCCAGAAGAGCAGCCAGTCGCAAGCCGACGGCAGCGAAGAGCAGATTATTTTTGACAGCGATAGCGCCTACGCGTTTATCGACCGCCAGTGCGCCTTCGGCGAGCGCGTGCCCAACACCGATGCCCACCGCCAGTGCGGCGACTGGCTTGCTGCGAAACTTCGCAGTTACGGCGCCTCGGTGACCGAGCAATGCGCCGACCTCAAAGCCTTCGACGGCACGGTGCTCCACGCCCGCAACATCGTTGGCGAGTTCTATCCCGAAAAGGAGAAGCGCGTGCTTCTGCTTGCCCACTGGGACACACGCCCATGGGCCGACCACGATGCCGACCCCAATAACCACACCAAGCCTGTGATGGGTGCCAACGATGGCGCCAGCGGCGTGGGCGTGATTCTCGAGTTTGCGCGCCTGCTGCAGACCCACGACCCAGCAGTGGGCATCGACGTACTCTTTGTCGATGCTGAGGACTGGGGCAACTCGGGCGGCGACGACGAGAAGTCGTGGGCACTTGGCGCACAGTACTGGGCGAGCCATCCGCACCGCGACGACTACAAGAAGCCCGACTACGCTATTCTCCTCGACATGGTGGGCGACAGCAACGCCCGCTTCCTGGTGGAGTATATGTCGTCGTGTTTTGCGCCCGATGTGGTTGAGCGCGTGTGGAACGTGGCAAACCATCTCGGCTACGGCAAATATTTCGTCAAGAGTATCGGTGGCGCCGTAACCGATGACCATATTTCCATCAATTCCGCTGGCATCCCGTGCATCGACATCATCGACCTGCGCGTAGATAGCGAGACTGGCTTCTGCCCGCAGTGGCACACCATCGACGACACGATGGCCCACATTGACCGCACCACGCTGAAGGCCGTGGGACAGACACTCGTGTCGCTGCTCATAGAAAAATAAGGGCGAAAAAGGGGCGATTACGGTGATTTTTGCGTAACTTCGCACCATCGTTAGGGACAAAAAATCCGATGAAGGAAGCGTTACATCTCACCCAAGAACAGAAACTGCAGCAGCGGCTCTCGCCGCAGCAGGTGCAGTTTGTGCGCCTGTTGGAAATGAGCCAACTGGAGGTTGAGGACGAGGTGCGCCATGAGATTCTCGACAACCCCGCCATCGAGGTTGCCGACAAGGACGAGCCTGCCACCGACAGCAACAACGAGGGCGACGACTACAGCGAGGACGAGAGCAACGAGATTGCCCCCGACACCACCCTTGCACGCGACACCGACGACCCTGACGACGATCCCGGTGACGACACGCCCGACTATCGGCTGAACATCTCCAACCGGAGCGCCGACGACAAGGTGCTGGAGCCAATACTCACCTCGGAGAGCACCCTCATCGACTATCTCACCGACCAAATCAGCGAGCAGGAACTCACCGACAAGCAGCGCCAGATTGCCGCCTACATCATCGGCAACATTGACGACAACGGCTACCTCACGCGCGACATCTCAGCCATATCCGACGACCTTATCTTCCAGGACGGCATCGATGTGAGCGAGGACGAGATCAACGCCGTGCTCCAGATGATACGCGAACTCGACCCCGCGGGCGTCGGAGCCTTCGACCTCCGCGAGTGCCTGCTTCTGCAACTGGAACGCCTGCCTGGCAACGACGACAACTTGCGGGCATATACGGTGATTGACAAGCATTTCTCTGAATTTTCGAAGAAGCACTACGACAAAATCATGTCGGCAATGAAACTCACCAAAGAGGAGTTTCGCCGCGTGCTTCTCGCCATACAGTCGCTCAATCCCAAGCCGGGAAGCCTCTACGGCGGCAGCGACAACCAAAAGGCGCAGCACATCATCCCCGACTTCAACGTGGACGTAGACGGCGACGTGATTACGCTCACGCTGGTCAACAACATCCCCGACCTGCAGATTGAGGAGTCGTTCCAGGTGATGTACGACAAGATGCCCGCCAAGCCACGCAACCGCAACGAGGAGGAGTCGATACGCTTTGTCAAGGACAAATACGAGTCGGCAGCGGCTTTCATCAAGATGCTCAAGCAACGCCAGCACACCCTCTTCGCCACGATGCGCGCCATCGTGGAATGGCAGAAGGCATTTTTCCTCACCGAGGACGAGGCGCAACTGCGGCCTATGGTGCTCAAGGACATCGCCGCAATCACAGGCTTCGACCTGTCGGTGATTTCGCGCGCCACCTCGGGCAAATACGTTATGACCCCCGGCGGAGTCTATCCGCTGAAATTCTTCTTCAACGAAGGCATGCGCCACGAGTCGGGCGAGGACGTGTCGACCCGCGAGATTCAAGCCGAACTGAAGAAAATCATTGAGAGTGAAGACAAGAAGAAACCTTTCGCCGATGAGGTGCTCTGCGAGATGCTCAACAAGAAAGGTTATGCAATAGCACGCCGCACCATCGCCAAATACCGCGAGCGATTGGGCTATCCAGTGGCGCGGCTGCGTAAAGAATTGTGATATGGAAGAAAAAATCAAGAATGAACTCAGCACCACAATCATGACGCTGGAGCAGAAAACCATGCGCACCATCCACTACGTTGCGTCGGTGTTTTCGGTACTGTTGTCGCCGATGCTCATGCCCACCTACGGCATGATTATCGCGTTCCAACTGTCCACCTACCAAATACTGCTCACCACCGACAAACTCATCGTAATTGCCGTCATCGCGGCGCTCACCTGCGTGATTCCGGCAGTGCTCTTCCTGGTGATGAAATATTTCGGCATCCTCACCGATGTGCATCTCAACAACCGCCGCGAGCGCTTCCTGCCCTATGCCATCATCATTGTGTGCTATGTGGTTGCCGCGCTCTATCTGTTTAACATCAACGCGCCTACGTGGATGTGGATGTTTCTCTTCGGCGCCGGCGTGGCTTCGCTGGTGTCGCTGGTGGTCAACATCGTGTGGAAAATCAGTGCCCACATGGCGGGCATCGGCGGAATCATCGGCTTGCTCTGCAAGATTAACAACTTCGGCGACGGGGTGTTTGACCTTATGCCAATCATCTGCGTGGTGATTATCGTGGCGGGCATCCTCGGCACGTCGCGCCTCGCAATGGAGCGCCACACCCTGTGGCAGGTAATTGCAGGTGTGTTCAACGGATTCCTCTGCGTTTATCTCATCTGATGCCGATGGACAAGAACTTCATTATCCACACCCTTTCGTGCGGCCTGCGCGC
This sequence comes from [Ruminococcus] lactaris, assembly GCA_963615935.1. Classification (GTDB taxonomy): domain Bacteria; phylum Bacteroidota; class Bacteroidia; order Bacteroidales; family Muribaculaceae; genus Limisoma. The sequence continues at coordinate 25,395 of CAVEIP010000015.1, forward strand.
CGTCTATCTGCAGCGCGAGGGCAATGTGGCATACTGCGGCGTGGCGGTCGACGCCGGCAGCCGCGACGAGGGCGACAAATTGGGACTGGCACACTTTGTGGAGCACACCATCTTCAAGGGCACACAGCGCCGCCGCTCCTGGCACATCATCAACCGTATGGAACTCGTGGGTGGCGAACTCAATGCCTACACGTCGAAGGAGGAGACGCTGGTCTACTCCCTGTTTCCGTCGGGCAACATGCCGCGTGCCATGGAACTGATTGCCGACCTTGTGCTCAATTCCACCTTTCCGGAGCGTGAACTCGACAAGGAGCGCGAGGTGGTGCTGGAAGAGATAATGTCGTACCGCGACACTCCTTCAGAAGCCGTCTACGACGATTTTGAAGATATCCTTTTTGCCGGCAATTCGCTCGGCCACAACATCCTCGGCACGGAAGCATCGCTCGAGAGCCTCGGCTCAGCCGACTGCAAGGCGTTTCTCGACAATCTCTACACGCAGGACAACATGGTGCTGTTCGGGCTCGGCAGCATGAAGCCAGAGCAGTTTTTCCGTCTTGCCGAGCGCCATTTCGGAGGACTTAACCGCCGCCTTGTCAAGCCGCAGCGCGTTGCGCTGACAGTGCGCGAGCCGTTTGTGGAAGAGCGCCGCATCGACAGCCATCAGGCCCATACGGTGATAGGCATACCCACATTCAGTATGCACGACAACCGCAAGTTTGCGCTCCTGCTCCTCAACAACATCCTCGGCGGCCCGGGAATGAACTCCCTGCTCAATGTGGCAATCCGCGAGCGCCACGGCTATGCCTACACCGTGGAGTCGACGGTGACGCTGTTTTCCGACTGCGGAGTGATGAGCATCTATTTCGGCAGCGATGAGCGCTACGCCAAGCGATGCCTCCAGATTGTGGACCGCACCATCGACAGCCTTGCCGCCTCACCAATGAAGGCGCGCGCCCTCGATGCCGCCAAGAAGCAGTTGGCGGGACAGTTGCTCGTGAGCAGCGAGAGTGTGGAAGGCATAGCACTGTCGATGGGCAAGAGTGTGATGCACTACGGCGTGGTCAACAGCGTGGAGGAGATGACCGAGCGCCTTTGCGCCGTCACGGCTGAAGAACTGCGGCAGGCTGCCGCCTCGATAGCCGGACGCTACTCGCGCCTCACGTTTTTATAGGCAAAAACGGAATAAGTGGTCGTTTTTGGGCTCAAAAAAACGGAATAAGTGGACAAAAACGCCCCCGAAAAAACGGAATAAATGGATTTTCCTTTGGCTAATTCAATGTAAAACTGTAAATTAGCGCCAATTTAAAGAATGTGGCTATGCTTGAACGCAAATTTACTTCAATTTTGGAGCGCTTTCTGAAGGAAGAACCCAACAAGATACTGCTTGTCAACGGGGCACGGCAGATAGGCAAATCGTATCTGATTCGCTATGTGGGGCAGAAACTGTTTCCGCACTTTGTGGAAATCAACCTCAAAGAGGACGCTGAAGGCGACCGAGTGTTTGCCGATGTCCACACTACGGGCGACCTATATATCCGATTGAGCAATTTCTGCACAACGCCATTGGGCAACAAGACCGACACGTTGGTGTTTCTCGATGAGATACAAAGTTATCCGCATCTTTTGACAATGCTGAAATTCCTCAACCAGGAATCGCGCTATCGGTTTGTGGCGAGCGGTTCGCAACTTGGTGTTGCTCTGTCAGAAACCCCGTCGGTGCCGCTTGGAAGTGTGGCCATTGAGCAGATGTACCCCCTTGATTTTGAGGAATTTCTTTGGGCTACAGGTGTAGGCAAAGAATGGATTGAGAATCTGCGCAACCATTTTCTTCAAGAAAAGCCATTGGATGAACCCACCCACAACCTCCTGCTAAAGAGGTTTCAGTACTACCTGCTCGTGGGCGGACTTCCCGAGGCTATAAACAACTATCTGACAGACAGGAATATGGTCCGTGTCCGTCAGACGCACCGCGACATCTATAACCTATATCGCATTGACGCGTCGCAATATGACGATGAGCACAAACTGAAAATACGCAAAATCTACGACTTCATTCCCAGCAATCTTGAGAACAAGAAAAAGCGCATTGTGTACAAAAACATAGAAGGAAAGGACGGAAAATCATTTGCTGACTATGCCGACGAGTTTGAATATCTCACCAATTCGGGCGTTGCCCTGGAGGTGTCGGCTATCAGCAATCCACATTTCCCTCTTGCAGAGTCGGCGCAGAAGAAGTTGGTGAAACTATATCTCAACGATGTGGGTTTGCTTACTAATATCCTCTATGGGTTGAATGTCAATGCCGTATTGCAGGACGATAAGAGCATCAATCTTGGCACCGTCTATGAAGCCGTCGTGGCTCAGGAACTTGCCGCTCACGGCTTCAAACTCTTCTACTACGACAACAAAAAGAAAGGCGAAGTAGACTTCCTTATCGATGATTACGACAATCTGATGGCGCTCCCATTGGAGATAAAGTCGGGAAAGGACTATACCGAGCACAGCGCTCTAACGAAATTTCTTGAGACACCCGATTACGGAATCAATCGTGCGATAGTCTTTTCCAATGAGAGAAACGTATTCAAGAAAAAAGGAGTTACCTATCTGCCGATATACTATTGCATGTTCCTGCAAAACGGCGGAAATGATGACCAGGTTATATTGCCGGAACTGGAATTGATATAAAAATACATAAGATGATGAAACTGTTGCAGAGATGGGCTTTGGTGACGGTGTTGGTTGCCGTTGGGATGGCTGAAGGATGGTGCCAGTCGTTGTCGATGGACTGGCTCAACTATATCGAGAAGTGGCACACACTCGCTGTGCGCCACCAGCAACAATACGGCATCCCGGCGAGCATCACTCTGGCGCAGGGCTTGCTCGAGAGCGGCGCCGGATTGTCGCGCCTTGCCACCGAGGGCAACAACCACTTCGGCATCAAGTGCCACAAGGACTGGACAGGCGACGGCATCTATCAGGACGACGACGAACAGAATGAATGCTTCCGGAAGTATGCCGACGCGGCAGAGTCGTTTGAGGACCACGCTCGTTTTCTCAAGCGCAAGCGCTATCAGCCCCTGTTCCAACTCAAGGAAACGGACTATGCCGGATGGGCAAACGGACTGAAGCAGTGCGGCTATGCCACCGACCCGTCGTATGCCGCCAAGTTGGTCAACATCATCGAAATGTACGAGTTGTATAAGTACGACAGCAACCAGCCCGTGGTGGCGAAGCGACGAGAGTTGAAGGGCGACGAGACGCTGGAGCACTCCGTGAATATGACCATCGTCAACGAGTTTCGCATCATGCACAAAATCAGCCAGAAATGGGGGCTCTACTACATCACCGTCTATGCCGGCGACACCTACGACAGCATCGCCGACGAGTACGGTATGAAGAAGCGCAAACTCCTGGGCTACAACGACCTCGACAACGACTCCGCAATGCTCCCCGCCGGGTCGGAGCTCTACCTGCAGGAGAAAAACACCAAGATGCCCGACGGCGCAGCAGAAGCCCACAAGGTGCGTCGCGGCGAAACGGCCTATTCCATTGCCCAAGCCTACGGCTTGAAACTCAAGTCGTTGCTCAAAATCAACGGCCTCTCGGAGAGCGACGCCCTCCATGTCGGCTCCTATCTGCGCCTACGGTAGCGGCAAGGCTTATTTGGGCCTAAGAATTTTCAAGCCTAAAATGTTGCCCCGAATTTGTTTATTAAAAAATATATGCGTAATATTGCAGTATAATTATAATATTCAAATAGAAACCTTTATGCACATCCTTAAAATCCAAGAACTGTAGAGTCCAACAACAAATGCAAAATTAAGAGAAATGCTTGAAAAAGCACACAAGCGGAGATTCAAAATCGAGTTTGCGCCGAGGACGACGATTGATTTTCTTCTGAATCATCATGATTTCGCGGCTTGAAAGTTTGCTCAAATCGGTTTTCTTGGGGATATATTTTCGGATGAGCTTGTTGGCATTCTCGATAGCACCTTTCTGCCAGGAGCAATAACTGTCGGCGAAATAGACATTTATAGGCGGATGTCCTTTGCGACCTAGCCGCTTGGTTATCTCGAGGTGAGCGGCAAACTCACAACCGTTGTCGGTGGTTATAGTGTGTATCTTGTCGCGGTAGGGGAACAGTAGCCTGACCACCATTTCTGCCGTAGGAAGAGCCTTGCGTCCTTCCGGCAAATATGCCATCATCAAGTAGTTGGTAGACCGTTCCGTCAGCGTTAGAATAGCATGCCCGTGAGAATCGACAATGGTATCTACCTCGACATCTCCAAAGCGCTTACCATCGGCCTCTGGCGGTCTTTCGTGGATGCTGATGCGGTTGGCTATATTGGTTGCCTTTGTGGGCTTTAACTCCTTAATCCGCTTGGCGTACTTGAGTTCATGAGGCATATGCTTGGCAAGGATGCCTGTCTTGTCTTTGTGTACGTGGTTGTAAATCGTCTGCTTGCAGATGCTTATGCCCTCTTTGCGCAGCACGCCAGCTATCTGATCTGGCGACCAGTCTTCTTCGGTAATCATCAGGTCTATACGCCACCACAACTCGTCTGGCTTCCTGTGGTTGCCCGACAAGCCATGTCTGCGCGCCTCTGCCTTCTGTTTGGCAATAATCCATACATACTCGCCGCTGGCATTGGCATTGCGCTTTATTTCACGCACTACCGTTGCTGGATGAACACCAATTTCCTTGGCTATGCGAGTTTTGCTCCATCTTCTTTTGATTCCGAGGTATATTTCATACCTTTGTTCTGAGGTTAGTTGTTTTGACATAGCAACACAAAATTAATTAATCTTAGGGAGACTTCGGCCTCCCTTTTTTATTTTATATTGCTGTTGGACGCTTTTGGGGGCTTTGCGCCCCCGCCGCTTGGCTTCCCCCGCAGTGTTTTTCATAGTTTTAGCCATGAAAACATTGCGTTTCTATTTAGATTCTACATTGATTTTTCACACAAGAAAACAGAAAAAACAGCGTTCACCGCCCACGCAATCGG
>CAVEIP010000016.1:0-16342 GCA_963615935.1 [Ruminococcus] lactaris
GGGGGGGGGGGGGGGGGGGGGGGGGGGGGGGGGGCTGGTGCCAATATAGTATTCTCGTTTCACCTTAACTTAAAAATCAAGTTTTTGTAACTTTTCGATAAAATTTTTGCGGAAGTGTTGCGGGAATAAAAAACTATATATACATTTGCAGTGTACTAATAAACTAATACACTAAGATTACAAAGAAATAAATTATGGAACTTGAAATTAAAGGATTGAAATTCAACTATGGAGCGAAGAAGGCCGACATCTTCGACGACTTCTCGCTGACTCTTGAGCCGGGTCACGTTTACGGTCTTCTCGGCAAGAACGGCACAGGTAAGTCGACGCTTCTCTATCTGATGTGCGGCCTTCTGCGGCCAAAGGCAGGCAGCGTGGCGATGGGCGGAACGGAGATGTCGCTCCGCAAGCCGTCGGCGCTCCAAGATGTGTTTATCGTGCCTGAGGAGTTCGACCTTCCGGCAGTGAGCCTCAAGCAATATGTGAAACTCAACGCAGGCTTCTATCCTCGTTTCTCCGACGAGATTCTCCGCTCTTGTCTCGACAATTTCGAGATGGATTCCGACCTGCGGCTCAATGAGTTGTCGATGGGTCAGAAGAAAAAAGCATTCATGAGTTTTGCGCTTGCCACCAACACCAGCCTGTTGCTGATGGACGAGCCAACCAACGGCTTCGACATCCCATCGAAGAGCCAGATGCGTAAGGTGATAGCCTCCACGATGACCGACGACAAGAGCATCGTGGTGTCGACCCATCAGGTGCGCGACGTGGAGAACTTGCTCGACCATGTGCTGATGATCGACGGCGGCCAACTTATCCTCGACAGCAGTTATGCCCGCATCGCTGAGCGTCTGCTCTTCGCTGACCAGCCAATCTCGGAGCCGACCGACGGCGCCCTCTATGTGCAGCCGTCGCTCCACGGCAACAGCGCTGTCTATGCCAACCGCAACGGCGAGGAAAGCACAGTCAATCTCGAAGTGCTTTTCAACGCCATGCTCGCCAACGGCACCCTTGTGAACGAAATCTTAAGTGAAACCCCGGCAAAACAGTAAACGAAAATGAATACAATAAACAGTTTCAGTTGTAATCGGTTATGGGCGGTAACGAAGCGCGACTTCGTTATGGATTGGAAAGCAAATCTCGCCTTTTTTATAGAAATCACGGGTGTGTTTCTCGTGGGATTGATAGTCATCATCTTGTCGAACTATGTTTCATCGTTCCATCATGTGCGATTCATCCCCACTGCCGACACCTTCTATTCGTGGTTCTCGTTTATTGCGTTTGTGGGAATCCTACTGCAAGCATCGCGCTTGCTTCAACCCCTTGCCCGCAAATCGGGTAGCATAGGCATGCTGATGCTCCCGGCGGGCAATGCTGAGAAATTCGTTTCGCGCGTGCTTCTTGCCACCGTGGGCTACGGCATTATGGTGCTGACAGCACTTGAAGTGGTATCGTTGCTCTACTATCCGTTGGCATGGCTCTTCGATGCAGAGTGCGGGTCGCTGTCGCTCTACTCAATCAAAACCTTGTTCAGCAGCAAAGTGTACGCCCACGTTGAAGTGAACAACAGTGAGCAGATGTTCCGAGGTGCAGGCTTCTTCGCTGCCGCATGGTGGCTGTGGGTTCACTCCGCATTCTCTCTGAGCAGCGCATTGTGGCGTCGTTTCCCCTTCGTGAAGATGCTTTTCACAGGGTTGGCAGTTACGTTTGTGTTGGGAATTGTTTTCGCATGGATATGGCATCCAACAACGCAAGAATATGTCGTGGAAACAATGACTACCGTGTTTGTCGTTGTCGGCAGCTTGATGCTGCTCTTCACCGTGGCAAACTGGGCGGCAGCCTACTGGCTCTTCACCCGCAAACAGATTGTTGACATAAAACGCCGTTGACTATGAACTTCAAGGAAAGCAGACCGATATATCTTCAGATTGCCGACCGACTGATGGACGAGATTGCTCACGGAGTCTATGCCGAGGGCGCTCGGGTGCCGTCGGTACGCGAATATGCAGCGATGGTGGAGGTGAACGCCAATACCGTGGTGCGCTCTTTCGACTGGCTGCAGCAACACAATGTGATTTTCAACCGCCGCGGCATCGGATATTTTGTGGCCGACGGCGCATGCTCTACGGTCAGAAACTTGCATCTTCAGGAATTTGAAACCAACGAACTCCCAGAGTTGTTCCGCCGCATGGATGCGTTGAATCTCACGCCAGCCGACATTAGCCGACTGTATGACGAATACAAGAATCAGAACTATAAAAACATCAACCAACAATGAACAAAATCTTAATCACTTTAATGCTCTCTATAGCGGCTTGCGGCATTGCCGTGGCCGACACTCTGAGCGGCCGCGTTACGGAAGCCGACGGAAAGCCTGTGGAGTTTGCCACGGTGGCAGCCATGCAGGGCGATGCCGACAAAGGCGGCGCAGTGACCGACAGCCTCGGCTACTACAAAATAGAATTGCCGAAAGGCTCCTACAATGTGCGTTTCTCGCTCATTGGCTACGATGCCAAGGACGAGACGGTTAGCGTCAATGGCGCTGCCACACTCAATGCCACACTCACAGCCAATGCCGTGGCGCTGAAAGGCGTTGAGGTGAAGGCTTCTGCCATCCGCCGTCTGCCCGACCGTTATGTGGTGCGGGTAGAGGACATGCCTAGCGCCATCGGCAAGGACGGCAAGGACCTGCTGAAGACAGCACCGGGTGTGTGGATCGACGACAATAAAATCTCAATCAACGGCAAGTCGGGCACAAAGGTCTACGTCAACGACCGCGAACTGCGGCTCGACCATGACCAGTTGCTCGCCTATCTGCAGTCGCTGAAGGCTGAGGACATCAGTCGCGTGGAAGTGATACCGCAGTCGGGCGCCGAGTATAGCGCCGACAATTCGGCGGGCATCATCAAAATCGTGCTCAAGCGCAACCGCGCCGATGGCGTGATGGGCAGTGTGGGCGTTTCGTCGGACAATAGCAGCACGCAGAGCAATATCCAGCCAACGGCATCGCTCAACATCAAGAACGGCAAATGGTCGTACAACCTTATGGGCAATTTTTCCTACGATTTCCGCAATGAAGCCAATTCCGACAACCGGACTGACTACGCCTCGGGTATCACTTACCAGTCCAAGACCAATATCGGCATGGCCAAGTCGCCAACAGGTTCCGGACAGGTGGGCATATTCTTCGATCCCGACTCCAAAAACTCTCTGGCGCTGGAGATGAGTTACTGGCAGGACCGTAGCCCTGTCACCACATCGACCAACTCCACCTTTGGTGATCGCATCATCACGGGCAATTATGCGAAACGGGAGCGCTCGCTCTACTTCGACGGCACGTTCAACTATGTGCACCGCCTTGACTCCATTGGCTCGCTGATGAAGGTGATAGCCAACTTCAACCGCTCGCGCAACCGAAGCCTCTCCGACAATAGCCGCCACGACGTGCTCGGTGCGCTGGTAACCGACTCTCTGTCGTGGAGCCGTGAGGGGGCAATCTACGATGTGGTGACACTCAGTTACGACTTCGACAAGAAATTCAATCAGAAATGGAACATGTCGGTCGGCGCGAAGTACACACTCAACCGCATGGACAACGATGCCACCTACCTCTATTTGAAGGACGGCAGTTGGGTTACTCCCGAGGGGCGTAACTACGATGAGTTGTACAAGGAAAATATCTATGGCGTGTATGCCAAAGCGTCGGGCAAGTTCGGACGGTTTATGACCACCGTTGGCTTGCGCGGAGAGTATACCGATACCCATAGCCGCGGTGGACTCGTGTCGCAGAACTACTTCGACCTGTTTCCTAACGCCAACCTCACGTGGATGATGAACGCCAACGGCTCCAACACCCTCACGATGCAGTATTCGCGCAACATCCAGCGCCCGTCGTTCTGGTCGCTAAACCCCATACGCCATCAGTCGACCGACTTATCCTATCAAACGGGTAACCCCAACCTGAAACCGTCCTACGGCAACGAACTCAGCCTCACGGCAACGATGCTCTACCAGTATTCGCTTACGCTCTTTGCCAACATCAACAAGGACGGCATCATTCAAGGTACGGTCGCCGACGAGACCAATCCCGACAATGTGTTGTTTACCTCGGTCAATGCCGACAACACCTACATGTATGGAGCGTCGCTCTATCTGCCTTTGCAGATAAAGGACTGGTGGTCGGCGGTGGCAAGCATGACCTACGTTGTCAACGGCGAGCGCCTTACGACAAACGGCGATTTGGACTACCACAGTTTCTGCAACTTCTACCTCCAAAGCGGATTCCAGTTGCCTAAGGATTTCTACTTCGAATTGTCGTATTTCGGAATGACGCGACTCTCGTTGGGCGAGATACGCCTCATGCCGCAGCACTTCCTCAATGCAAGCATCAAGAAGTCGTTCTGCAAGAAGCGCTGGACGGTGTCGCTCGACGCCAACAACATCCTCAGCCAGAAACTCACGTTTAAACTCGTGTCGGCTGCCGGATATGTCAACACTAATGTCTACAAGAGCCCAGTCACGTTCCGCGTCTCGGTGCGCTACAACTTCAATATAGGCAAGGTGTTCCAGGCTCGCAGCATCGACAAGAATACCGACGATTCACGCCTCTCGAAGAAATCAGTAGGGAGTATGTAGAAATCGGCTGACTGTATTATATTTGCAATATGAAAACGATGAAAAAACTGATATTGGCGGTAGCCCTTGCCGGCACCGCCATGGCATCGCAGGCGCAACTGCTGTGGCGCGTCAGCGGCAACGGGCTTGATAGTCCAAGTTACTTGTTTGGCACCCACCACATGGCGCCGAAGGCGATACTCGACAGTGTACCGCAGGTGCGACAGGTGCAGAACGACGTGCTGCAGGTGTGTGGCGAGGTCAATATGCTCAACATGCAGCATGCCATGCGCGCCACTGCCGAGGCTATGCTGCTGCCGTCGGGCAAGTCGCTCAACGACTATCTGCCTGCCGACAAGCGTAGCGCGGTCGACGAGGTGCTGAAGAAATATGTGGGTGTGGGCGTGGACAACGGCGTGGTGCAGCGCATGTGCCCAGCCGCCGTGACCAACCAGATTGTCTCGGCGATGGCAGCCAAGCAGAGGGCAAAGGATGATGCCGACTTCCGCCTCGATGTGTATTTCCAGACTAAGGCTGACAAGGCCGGCAAGAAAGTCGTTGCCTTGGAAACTGTCCAGCAGCAGTTGAAACTGCTCTTCTCGGCAACCCCATACCGCCAGGGAACGATGCTGGCATGCACAGCTGAAAACATCGACTGGGAGGCAACGCAGTTGGAGATGCTCACTGATGCCTATATGCACCGCGACCTCGCTGCCATAGAGGAGGCAATCAACCAAGAGTTGGGCGACGACTGCGACTACAATCCCGAGGAGAAGGCTGCTCTGATTACCGACCGCAACCGCGCGTGGATGGAGCAGATGCCGGCAATGATGGCTGGCAATTCGACCCTCTTTGTGGTTGGCGTTGGTCATCTCGTGGGTGAGGAAGGATTGATTAAGTTACTAACAGCGGCTGGCTACAAGGTTGAGGCTGTCGACAAAAAATAGGCATATTATGGGAAATGTTTTGGAGGCGCACGGCATAGTGAAGCGCTTTGCCAGTCACACAGCTCTCGACGGGGTGGATATTACGGTGAAGCCCGGGCGCATCTTCGGACTTCTTGGTCCTAACGGGGCTGGCAAGACAACGCTGATACGCATCATTAACCGCATCACTATGCCCGACGAGGGCGAGGTGTTGCTCGGCGGCAGGGGGATGACCGACGCCGACCTTGTGCGCATAGGCTATCTGCCAGAGGAGCGCGGACTCTACAAGAAAATGAAGGTGGGCGAGCAGGCTCTCTATCTTGCCCAACTCAAAGGGCTCGACAAGGCGACCGCCAACAAGCGGTTGCGCCAATGGTTTGACAAGTTTGACATCAATCCGTGGTGGAACAAGAAACTCGAGGAACTCTCCAAGGGTATGCAGCAGAAGGTGCAGTTTGTTATCACCGTGCTCCACGAGCCAGAGTTTTTGATTTTCGACGAACCCTTCTCTGGCTTCGACCCCGTGAACGCCGAACTGCTGAAGAAAGAGATACTCGAACTCCGCGACAAGGGGCATACCATCATTTTCTCGACCCACAACATGAGTTCGGTGGAGGAGATTTGTGATGACATAGCCCTCATCAACCACTCACGCGTGGTGCTTAGCGGCGCCGTGGGCGAGGTGCGCTCGCAATGGCGCAGCGGTGTGTATAGCCTCGAGGCAGAGGCTGGCAGAATGCTCGTAGATAGCCCCGACATCTTCCGTATCGTGTCGATGCGCCAGGCTGGCGACAGTGTGAACTATACGCTTGCCAAGGCCGACGGCGTAAGTAATTCCGACCTTGTGGCGGCGTTGTCGCAGCAGGTGGAGATACGCTCGTTTGCCGAGCAGTTGCCGTCGATGAACGACATCTTCCTCCGTGTGGTGGGAAGCAGTGATAACCCAGAAAACAGAGAAAGCGATGAAAAGTAAGTTGTGGCTGATAGTGCAACGGGAATATGCCACCCGCGTGAAGAAAAAATCATTTATCATCCTCACCCTTCTGATGCCAGTGCTGATGGCGGCGTTGGTGTTTGTGCCGCTCGCCTTGTCGCTGATTTCCGATAGCGGACGCAAGACTGTTGCGGTGATCGACAACACCGGACTCTATGTGGGCGCATTGAAGAGCAGCGATAACTATCTTTTTGTGCCAACGGAAAAGATGACTCCGGCGCTCCGCTCCGACTCTACCGACGTGGCTGCAGTGGTGATGATTGCCGACAACCTCGTCGACGACCCCCATGCGGCGGCGATATATTCGCGCGAGGAAGTGCCAGAAGAACTCACCTCGCAGGTCAACGACGCGCTGACCGAGGTGGTGCAGAAGCAGAAAGCCGAGCGCTACAACATCCCCGAACTCAAGAGCATAGTCGACGACATGCAGAAATCCGTTGAGGTGGCAACTGTGCGTTGGACCGACGAGCGCGAGTCGATGAGCGATGTGCTCAGTTTGGTGGGCATGGTGCTCACGATGCTCATCTATATGTTTGTAATCGGCTATGGGGCGATGGTGATGCAGAGCGTGTCGGAGGAAAAGACCAACCGCATTGTAGAACTCATGGTGTCGTCGGTTAAGCCATTCCAACTCCTGCTCGGCAAGATTATCGGTGTAGGACTGGTGGGCGTTACGCAGATGCTCATTTGGGGCGTGCTGGTAACCGTGATTGTGGGTATCGGCGGAGCGGTTACGGGGGTGGCGATGTTTGCGACTGACCCCGCAGTGATGTCGGCAGCCGTGGCAGCGCCGCCGATGGCTGATGCCGACGTGGCAACCAAGATGCTCACAGTGATATCCCACCTGCCGCTGATGGAAATAGGGGTGCTGTTTATCCTCTATTTTGTGGGCGGCTATCTGCTCTATGCTTCGCTGCTTGCAGCCTGTGGCGCTGCCGTCAACGACTCGCAGGACACTCAGCAGTTTATGATGCCGGTGATGATTCTGATGCTTTTTGCTTTCTATGCCGGATTCTACAGCTCGACCAACCCCAACGGGCCGCTGGCGATGTGGTGCTCGTTTATCCCCTTCACTTCGCCGAATGTGATGATGATGCGCATACCTTTCGGTGTGCCCTTGTGGCAGGAACTACTGTCGGTTGCGCTGCTCTACGGCACGGCATTGGTGTTTGTCTACCTCTCGGCGCGCATCTACCGGGTGGGCATTTTGATGTACGGCAAGAAACCTTCGTTTAAGGATATGCTGCGCTGGCTGAAGTATTAGAAAAACAGTGCGCAGACCACGTGGAACGGGAAAAGCGTGATGGCTGCCACGATGTTGAGCACAATCAACTCAATCGTGTGGTCGTTGCGCTTTTTCGCTTCTTCCTCCATCTGGCTGAGCCATAGGCGGCGGGCAATAATCGCAGAGCGGATGCTGAGCAGGGAGGAAAGCAGAAGGATGTAGAACGACGGACTAGTAAGAATCGCAAACGGACTCATGAAGTAGAAAAACAACACGAAGATTACCGCAGCGATGACGATGGCTGCCGTGAGGTGAGTTTTTGGCGCAACATACGGCACGCGCTCCACTGGAGGTTCCTGGAAGGATGGTTGCTGTTGTTGCTGTTGTTGTTGCTGCTGTTGTGGTTGGGCTATCAAGTCGGCCACTTCTGGCAGTTGCGCTGCCGGAATCCATTGCGGCAACCCCTGTCGCCACACCTTAGTGTTGGCGCTCAGCCCCGTGAGAGCCTCGCGCGGCATCGGCCCGCAAGCTTTGCCGTCCTTGATAATCCAGTATTTTCTGTAGTCAGTCATTTTTTCATATTTTCCGCTAAGTTAATAATTTCCTCGCAATCAAAGCGGAAGATTACGTTAAATGTTTATAGACCTCTGGCCCCAGGCTAAAGCCGTGGGGGTTGAGGTATTTCGCCTCTACGAGGCTCCAGCCTCCACAGGTAGGGAATTTTAAAAATTGGTTGCGATTAGCAAAATATTGGTAAATATGGAGGCAATTGTGAAAAATATGATATATATCATTTGTAGGCTATCGCGATTGCCATATATTTGTTGCGTAATTGTCGATTGAGGCATTGAAAAGGTATGAATTTTGAGTGAAATGTAATTTTTTTTGAAAAAAAGCCGTGAAAAATTTGCAGGTTCAGAAAAAGTCCGTACCTTTGCAACGCTTTCGGAAACGAATGGGTGTTTAGCTCAGCTGGTTCAGAGCATCTGCCTTACAAGCAGAGGGTCGGGGGTTCGAATCCCTCAACACCCACCAGGAGGAAATCGACTTAAGTCGGTTTCCTCTTTTTTTTTACTCTAACTATTTTATTTGATGAGAAAATCATTCAGGTCAATTGCTCTGGCAGGCTTGATGTCGATGGTTGCGACCTCGGCGCATGCTGCAGTAACGCTGACCCTCGACGACGCCGTGCGCGTTGCTTTGTCGGAAAACCCCACGGTGCGTGTGGCCGACAGCGAAATCACAAAACAGGAATATGCCAAGAAAGGTACCCTGTCCAACCTTATGCCACAGGTAAACTTCTCAGCGGGCTACGACCGCACGCTGAAGAAGCAGGTGATGTATATGGGCGACATGGGTGGCATGAGCGGAGGCGACGATGGTGCGACGTCAGCATTTAGCGACGGCATCGAGGTGGGCCTCAACAACACATGGTCGGCAGGCTTCTCGCTGGCATTGCCGCTAATCAACGCTCAGTTGTGGAAACAGTTAAGTATCTCGTCGGACGAGGTGGAACTGGCAGTGGAAAAATCGCGCCAGTCGCGCCAGTCGATGGTGTCGCAAGTGCGTCAGGCATACTATGCCGTGCTGCTTGCCCAAGCGAGCCACAATGCCCTTCAGGAGAACTACGACAATGCAAAGAAGAAATACACCGACATTGAGCAGAAATACAGCCAAGGCCTGTCGTCGGAGTACGACCTTATCCGTGCCGATGTGGCGGTGAAGAATGTGGAGCCGAGCCTCCTCGATGCCGACAACTCCATAGTGCTTGCCAAGTGGCGGCTCAAAGCCCTCACTGGTATGAACCTCGACACCGACATTGAATGCGTCGGGTCGCTCGACGATTACGCCGACAAACTCTGCGCCGACTATATGAGTGTCGACACCACGATGCTCGCCGGTAACTCCGACCTCCGGCAACTCGACCTTCAGCAGACACAGTTGCTGAAATCGCGCGACGTGGCGAAGGCGGCCTACTATCCGACACTCAACCTGTCGTTTGCCTATCAATGGAGCGCCATGTCGGACGACTTCAAATTCAAGGACTATAAATGGAATCCATATTCCACCGTTGGCTTGACGCTCTCAATCCCGATATTCTCGGGTGGATCACGCTACAGCAACTTGAAACAGACCAACGTGCAGATAAACCAACTGCAACTCAACCGACTCAACACTCAGCGCAACCTCATGGTAGGCATACGCCAGTATGTGGACCAGATGCGCACAAGCATTCAGCAATACCAGTCGTCGGAGAAGAGTGTGGCGCAGGCGCGCAAGGGCTACGACATAGCCGTGAAGCGCTACGACACTGGTGCCGGCACGTTGCTTGAGGTCAATGACTCACAATTGGCGCTGACACAGTCGCAACTCAACAGTAGTCAGGCCATCTACTCTTTCCTTGTGGCAAAGGCGCAACTCGACGAGACGCTCGGAACGGAATATACTACCGAAAAATAAAAAACCATACCCCAATGAATATCAAATCAATAAGCACTATCGCAATGTCGGCAGCCCTTGCGCTTGCCGTGACCGCATGCTCTGGCGGTAACAAGACAAGCGAGGAGAAGAACGACAATGAAGAGGCTGTAAAGGTAGAGGTGGCGAAGACCGACTACCGTGAAGTCAGCCAGGTGAACACGTTTACTGGCACCGTTGAGGCCGACGTGACCAACAATATCGCTCCGCAGTCGGTGGCGCGCATCCGCAAGGTTTATGTTGAAGTAGGACAGCACGTGTCGGCAGGACAGAAACTTGCCGATATGGATCCAGCCAACCTCGACCAAGTGCGCTTGCAGATGGAGAACAACAAGATAGAATATGACCGTGTGAACGAACTCTATAAGATTGGCGGATGCTCAAAGTCGGAACTCGACGCCAAGCAGACAGCCTACGACATTTCCCGCCGCAACTATGAGAACCTTGCGGAGAATACCCGCCTCATTAGCCCAATCAGCGGTATCGTGTCGGCGCGCAACTACGACAGCGGCGACATGTATAGCGGCACAAACCCTATCTTCGTGGTAGAGAAAATCCGCCCGGTGAAGATGAAGGTCAACGTGTCGGAATCCTTGTTCACGAAAATCAAGAAAGGCATGAACGTAGACTTCACCCTCGATGTCTACGGCGATGAAGTGTTTACCGGCAAGGTCAACATTATCTATCCTACGGTCGATCCGTCGAGCCGTACCTTCACCGTAGAACTACTCGTGGCTAACAACGACGAACGAGTGCGCCCGGGAATGTATGCCCGCGCCACTATCAACCACGGCACAGCGATGCGCGTGGTGGTGCCCGACCGCGCCGTGCAGAAACTCGTTGGCTCGGGCGACCGCTATGTCTATGTCGTGAAGGACGGCAAGGCTGAATACCGCAAGGTGGAACTCGGTCAGCGCCTCGGCACAGAGTATGAAATCGTGAGCGGCATCAACCGCGACGAGACCGTAGTGGTGGCTGGACAGACCAAGTTGAAAAACGGTTCGAAAGTCAGCATCGTAAAGAAATAACTCAACCTCAATAGATAAGCAATGAGTCTGTATCAGACGGCCGTGAAACGGCCAATCACCACAATACTGATTTTCCTCGGCATCGCCATCTTCGGATTGTTCTCGCTTACGCGCTTGAGCATCGACCTCTACCCGAACATCGAGACCAACTCCATCATGGTGATGACCACCTATTCAGGTGCGAGTGCTGAGGATATCGAGACCAACGTCACCCGCCCGCTCGAGAACACTCTCAACGGTGTGAGCGACCTGAAGCACATCACCTCCGACTCCAAGGAGAATGTGTCGATCATTACACTCGAATTTGAATATGGCACCGACATCGACGTAGCCACCAACGACGTGCGCGACAAACTCGACCAGGTGACCACACTCCCTGACGGAGCCAACAAGCCAGTGCTCTTCAAGTTTGGCACCGACGACATTCCAATCCTCATCCTTTCCGTATCGGCAAAGGAGAGTATGACGGGACTCTACAAAATCCTCGACGACCAGGTGGCAACGCCGTTGGCACGCGTTTCAGGAGTGGGTTCCGTGTCGATTTCCGGTATTCCTGACCGCGAAATCCAGGTGCTTTGCGACCCTTATAAACTCGAAGCCTACGGACTTAGCATCGAGGCCATCAGTTCGGTGCTCGCAGCCGAAAACCTCAATGTGCCGGCTGGCTCAATCGACATCGGTTCGAATGTCTACTCGATGCGCGTGCAGAAAGAGTTTGTCGACAGGGAAGAGATGCTCAACCTTGTGGTTGGCACTTATAACGGCACTCCAGTCTATCTGCGCGACGTGGCGCACATCGACGATGCCCCGCAGGAGCGTGCCGAAGAAGCCTACACCAACGGCGAACTCGGCGGTATGATTATCGTGCAGAAGCAGTCGGGCGCCAACTCCGTTGAGATTTCCAACTCCGTGAAGGCACGCCTCGTGCAGATTCAGAAAAACTTGCCGTCAGATGTGCATATCGGCCTTATTGTCGACACCTCCGACTATATCGTCAACACCATCGAGTCGCTTAAGGAAACCATCCTCATCACGATGCTCATTGTCAGCCTTGTGGTACTCCTCTTCCTCGGTCGCTGGCGCGCCACCTTCGTGATTGTGCTCACCATCCCAATATCGTTGCTCTCGGCGCTCATCTATCTGCTTGCCACGGGCAACACGATGAACATTATTTCCATGAGTGCGCTCTCCATAGCCATCGGTATGGTGGTGGACAACGCCATAGTGGTGCTCGAAAACATCACCACCCACATTGAGCGCGGCAGTCGTCCGCGACAGGCAGCGATGTTTGCGACCAACGAGGTTGCAATCTCCGTAATCGCGTCGACGCTCACCACTATTGCCGTGTTCCTGCCGCTCACCATGATTAGCGGTATGGCGGGCATTATGTTCAAGCAGTTGGGATGGATGGTGACCATCATCTTGACAGTGTCGACCATCGGCGCCATCACGCTTACGCCAACGCTCTGCTCGCTGATGCTTCGCTTGAACAAGAAATACAACATCTTCCAGAAGATGGTGTCGAATCCATTCGACCATTTCCTCAAGAAGGTGACCGACGGCTATGCGTGGCTGTTGCGCGTGGCGCTCCGCCACCGCTGGCTCACACTGGTAATCATCATTGCCCTGTTCATTGGTTCGATAGTGGCGCTTGCACCGCAAATCAAGACCGAGTTCTTCCCGCAACAGGACAACTCCCGCATCAGCATCACCGTGAAACTCCCTACGGGCACCCGTCAGGAGGTAACACGCGACCTTGGCTTCCGCATCTATGAGCAGTTGAAGAAAAACTGCCCGGAGGTGAAGACCGTCAACTTCTCCGAGGGTCAGGCAGGCGAGGACAACATTTTCGGCAATATGTCGGACAACGGCAACAATATCCTCTCGTTCAACATCCAGACAGTGCGCTCCACCGAGCGCAAACGCTCGCTCAACGAGATTTGCGACGCCATCCGTAAGGACCTCGCTGACTATCCGGAAATCCGTACCTTCAACGTGGCTTCGGGCGGCGGCGAAAGCGGTGTGGGCGGCGAGGCCGCAGTCGACATCGAGATTTACGGCTACGACTTCACCACATCCGACCGCATAGCCTCCGAGGTGGCGCAGAAGATGCGCAACAAGGACTGCTGCTCGCAGGTCGATATCAGCCGCGACGAGTACACTCCAGAATATCGGGTGGACTTCGACCGCGAGAAACTCGCCATCAACGGACTCAACATGCAGACCGCAGCCGCTTATCTGCGTAACCGCGTGAACGGTAGCGTCTCTACCCAGTTCCGCGAGGACGGCGACGAATACGACATCCGCGTGCGCTACGACAAGCAGTTTCGCCAGTCGGTTGAGGACATCGAGAACATCACCATCTACAACACCGCAGGCAAGGGCATTAAAATCCGCGACCTCGGCAAGGTTGTAGAGTCGCAGACCCCGCCAACCATTGAGCGCCGCGACCGTGAGCGCGTAATTACAGTGAAATGCGTTGTGGCTCAGGGTTATGCACTCTCCGATGTTGTGACGGTAGCAACCAATGTGATGAACGAGACCGAGATGCCAGCCGACTTCTCATGGCAGTTTGGCGGCACATTTGAGGACCAGCAAGACACTTTCTCCGACATGATTATGCTCATGGGTCTTATCATCATCCTCGTGTTTATCATCATGGCATCGCAATTTGAGTCGCTGACCTACCCGTTTGTCATCATGTTCTCCATCCCGTTTGCCGTTACGGGTGTGCTCTTCGGCCTCTATGTGACCAATACCCCAATGAGCGTCATGGCCTTGCTCGGCGTCCTGATGCTTATAGGTATAGTGGTGAACAATGGTATTGTGCTTATCGACTATATTATGCTCTGCCGTGAGCGCGGACTGGGACTGGTTAACGCCGTGGTTACTTCTGGTCGCTCACGTCTACGGCCAATCCTCATGACCACCCTCACCACAGTAATCGGTATGGTGCCGATGGCAGTGGGACAGGGTGAAGGTGCAGAGATGTGGCGCGCGCTGGGTATGACGGTGGCATTCGGCCTCTCGTTCTCCACGCTCATCACCCTCATCATCATCCCGACGCTCTACAGCGTGTTTGCCCGCATAGGCATCAAGCGCACCCGCAAGAAAGAAATGAAAACATTAAAACAAGCATAACCGATGAAAGCAGTATTTATAGCCTATAACCAAGCGCACGAAGATGATGTGCTCAGCGCCATGCGCCAACTCGACATCAAGGGCTACACAGGGTGGCCGTCGGTGATTGGCGCTGGCCACAAGGGCGGCGAGCCGCACCTCGGCTCCCATGCATGGCCAACGCTCAATGGCGCAATGCTTACCGTGGTCGACGACCACAAGGTCGACGACTTGCTCAACCGTCTGCGCGCCATCGACAACGAGAGTCCGCAACTCGGCCTCCGCGCCTTCGCCTGGACAGTCGACCAAGTGTTGTAGAAGTGAAAATTGTGGAATTTATAAAGTATACTTTCGAAAATATTACTAAATTTGCAAAGTATACTTTATAAAATCTTATAAGATGGATAAGCAAGTAGTCAAAAATATCATCATGGAGAAGCAGGTGGCGATACCCGGCTACCCGCTTGTGAGGCGCAACATAACTTTCGGCGACAACTCCAATTATGTGCTTGTGGGACTGCGCCGTGCTGGCAAATCGTATCTGCTTTATCAAGATATCCAGCAGCGTATTGAGGCAGGTAAGGCTACAGCCGACAATATCCTGTACATAAATTTTGAAGACGAACGCTTGTCCTATCTTAAGGCGGAGGAACTTGGCATCGTGTTGGATGCCTATATGGAACTCTATCCCGACCTTAAGCCTCTGATTTATTTGGACGAAATCCAGAACATTGAAGGTTGGGAAAAATTTGCCAGGCGTTTGGCCGATTCGAAATACCGCGTGATGGTTACTGGAAGCAATGCCAAGATGCTGAGCCGAGAGATTGCTTCGACGCTTGGCGGGCGGTATATCGCTCGTGAGGTGTTTCCGTTTTCTTTCCGGGAATATCTTGCTTATCATAACGTTGCTATCGGTGCTAATTGGGAATATAACCAAAAGGAAAAATCGCTCGTGTCGAAGGCGTTCGACTCATATTTTTATGAGGGAGGCATCGCTGAATCGTTCGACCAGCCAGACAAACGGGAATATCTGAATGGCCTTTACCAAAAAATTCTGATAGGCGACATTGTTGAGCGCAATGGCATTCGCAATGCCCGCGTGTTCAGGTTTTTGGCAAGGAAACTTGCCGACAGTGTGATGCAGCCCACTTCGCAGACCCGACTGCAGCATATGGTAAAGTCGACAGGAGATTCCATCAGTTTGCCAGTGCTCAAGGATTATCTTGATTATATGGAGGAGGCTTATCTCTTTTTTACCATTTCCAATTTCGCTTCGTCGATGACCGAGCAGAGTAGCACGAAGAAACGATATGTTGTTGACAATGGCATCCTTAGCCTATTCTTGTTTCAAGGAGAGACAAAGTTGCTTGAAAATATTGTCGCCATCGAACTGAACCGCAGATATAGAAACACAGAGGAAGAGCAGCGACTGTACTACTACAATGCTAATTTCGAGATAGATTTTTGTGTTCCGTCGGCAAACCTTGCCATACAAGTGGCTTACAAACTGCTCGATGAAGCTACTTATGAGCGGGAAGTGGGTGGCTTGCTGAAATTTATGAAGGCGTTTCCCGACTATCAAGGCTACATCATTACGCGCGACTACGAAAAGACAATCGAAGTTGAAAACAAGCGCATACAGATAGTGTCGGTGTGGAAATGGCTGCTGAAACAATAAAAACGTCGCAAAATTTGCGACGTTTTTTGTTAGGGAATGACGCAAGGGGGTGAAATTGAGGGAAATGTTAAATAAATTAACGTAATAGGCGGTCTAAGGGCGGGAATATGCGAAATATCGTGAAAACAGGTTACTTCTGCGATAGAATATATTGCTAGGTTGATATGGTAATTTGTTTGTTTTGGGGTGAAATTTGAGAAGAATGTTACTTTTTTAATGAAAAATATTGCAAATTAAAACTTTTTAGTTACTTTTGCGACCTATTTTCGAAAAAAGATT
>CAVEIP010000016.1:16352-29176 GCA_963615935.1 [Ruminococcus] lactaris
AGAAGTGGCAGAGATGCCAAGTGTTTTATTTAATTGTTAGGTTATGAAAAAGATTGTCTTAACGCTGGTAGCGGCGGGGACACTGTCCTTGTCGGCCTATGCGGACCACAAAATCAGTGGTCGGGTTATCTATTCAGGAGACAAAGAGCCTTTGATTGGAGCGTCGATTGCTCCCGTTGGAGGCGGTAACGGCACAGTCACTGACCTCGACGGTAATTTTACGTTGACGGTTGGCGACGGAGTGAAGTATATCAATGTGTCGTATGTTGGTATGAAAACAAAGCAAGTGGCTGTTTCGAGCAACATGCAGATTGTGCTCGACGACACCAACACCTCACTGAGCGAGGTGGTTGTGACAGCCATGGGTATCAAGCGCGAGAAGAAAGCCCTCGGCTACTCGTCGCAGGAACTTAATGCCGACAACCTCAGCACCAATGGTTCAACCGACTTGGCAGGTGCTATTCAAGGAAAAATCACAGGTGTGCAAGTTCGCCAATCATCGGGCGCTCCGGGTGCATCATCTCAAATCATTATTCGCGGTGCCCGTTCGTTTGACGGCAACAACCAGCCACTCTATGTGGTTGACGGTATGCCAATCGAGACAGGCAACGACTTCGGCGACGGCTCATCGGCCAGCGACAACGGTGTGGTTGGTGCCAACCAGACAAGCCACAGCCTCGACATCAACCCAGAGGACATTGAGTCGATCAACGTGCTCAAAGGTCAGGCTGCATCGGCCCTCTATGGTATCCGTGCATCCAACGGTGTGATTGTCATCACCACCAAGCGCGGCTCTTCGATTTCGAGCAAGCCAACAGTAACAGCAAGCACCAACATCAGCGCAGAGAGCGTTTCTCGCCGTTTCCACCGCCAGAACGTCTATGCACAAGGTGCTTACTACCAAAAGAACGACGACGGTACAGTGACCGGCTACAATCCTGGTGCGTCAGGCACATGGGGACCTAAGATTTCCGAACTTAACATGGATACCCGCTACGGTTACGACGGTATCCTCAAAGCCGGCGGCACATTGCCTGCAGAGGGCGGAAAGAGCGGTCAGTACTACAACCCTAAATATGCTCTTGCCGGACTCAACGGCTGGACAACTCCAACAGTCTACGACAATATCGGTGACTATTTCCAGACAGGCTTCACAGAGAATGCCAACTTCAACATTTCGCAGAAGAAAGAAAACCTTAACTACTCTTTCGGTATCAGCAACTCCTACCAGAAAGGTGTAATGCCATCAACAGGCATGTCGCGTTGGGGTGCCCGCGGTCTTGTTGACCTCGACATCTCGAAGGAATGGAAAACCGGTTTCAGCGCCAACTACAGCAGCACAAAGGTGAACGCAGCGCCAGGTGCAAACTCAGGTATCGTCAACGTGGTTTATTCTGCACCGGCAGAGTACAACCTCAAGGGCACTCCATACAGCACCCCAGACGATCCATCGAACATGGTGCTCTTCCGCTATTCATCGTTCCGCAATCCGTATTGGTTTGCCGACAACGACTCATACCTGCGTCACACCAACCGTACGTTTGGCAACGCTTACCTCGAGTATCACCCACGCTGGCTCAACAACGACCAGTATCGCTTCACAGTTCGTGAACAAGCCGGTATCGACGCCTACACAAGCGACAACACCGACGTCTACGAAATGTATAAGGACGCATGGTACGGCTACACAATCCAGTCGGGTCAAATCGAGAACTACGGTACACAGAGCAACACATTCAACAACTTGTTCACAATCAACTTCGACGGAACATGGAATGCTTGGAATCTCAATGTGCTCCTCGGTAACGAAATCAACCACAACAACTACCGTTACTGGGACTACAACGGCTATAACTTCAACTACTATGGCTTCCCTACAATGAGCAACACCACCAGCCAGAGCGGTGAGGAATACAAGGGCAAGAGCCGTACGGTAGGTTTCTTCGGCCAGGCAACAGCATCATGGAACAATGAGTTGTTCCTCACAGTTACCGGTCGTGAAGACTACGTGTCGACAATGCCTCACGGCAGCCGCGCATTCTTCTATCCTTCGGTATCGTTGGGTTGGGTGTTTACCGAACTCCCATACTTCAAGCAGCACAAGAACGTGCTCAACTACGGTAAACTCCGTGCATCATGGGCACAGGTCGGCCAGGCTGGTACTTGGTATGAAAACTTCTACTATGTTCCAACTTACGGCGGCGGTTTCTATACAAGCAGCCCAATCGCGTTCCCAATCAACGGAGTTTCGACCTATATGCCTTACTACGTGCTGTTTGACAAGAACCTCAAGCCTCAGAACACTAAGAACATTGAGTTTGGTGCAGACTTGAACTTCTTCAACAACCGCATCCGTTTGGAGTACACTGCAAGTTACCAGAACATCACCAACCAGATCTTCGACGTGCCAGTGTCGGGTTCGACTGGTTACCAGTACATGCGTACCAACGCCGGCAAGATGCACACTTGGTCGCACGAACTTTCTGCCAACTTCGCAATTCTCCAGGCTCGCGACTACTCTTTGGACTTTGGTGTGAACTTCACCCATACCTACAACTTTGTTGACGAACTCGCCGACGGTGTAGAGTCAATCGCACTCGGTGGTTTCACTGAGCCTCAGATTCGTGCAGAGGCAGGCAGCACCTACCCAATTGTCTACGGTTTGGCATTCAAGCGCGACGACAACGGTAACCTCCTCCTCAAGGACGGACTTCCACAGGCAACAAGCACAAGCCAGAAACTCGGCAACTGCTCGCCTGACTACACAATGGGTTTCTCTCTCAACGCCCGCTACAAACGAGTATCCTTGGCTTCAACTTGGGATCTCAGTATGGGTGGCGTGATGTACAATGGTACGCTCCTCACGCTCAACTACTTCGGTACGACAAAGGAATCCTTGGACTATCACGAAGGCACAATGATTGTTGATGGTATCGACGAGAAGACAGGTCAAAAGAACACTACAGTTGTCGACAAAGCCGACTACTATCAGGCTTACTACGACGTAACTGAAGCAGGTATCTTCGACCGCAGTTTCTTGAAACTCCGCGACCTCACCGTTACCTACGACCTTCCACAGATTGGTGGCGTGAACATCTCCATCTTCGGTTTCGCTCGCAACGTGCTTGTATGGGCTAAGATGCCATCGCTCGACCCAGAGTCATCGCAGGGTAGCGACAACATGACCGGTTACTTCGAGCGCTTCTCAGTGCCAAACACTAAGAGCTTCGGTGGCGGTATCAAGTTCAAATTCTAAAATCAAACATCAACACTATAAAAACGAAAGATCATGAACGTAAAGAAATATATATCTGCGGCACTTCTTACTGTGTTGGCCGCTTCGTGCTCCGAGGGGTTGATGGACGACATCAACAAAAACAACGGCAATCCGTCTGCCGAGACAGTCGATGCCAAGTTTGAATTCCCGGGCATCATTATGAACACTGCCTTCAGTACCATCTCGGGGGACTATGCATTCTATCTGTCGACCTACAACGAGCAGGAGTTTGGATTGGGCAACAACCAGATGATGAAGGCCGAGTTGCGCAACGCCAGCGAGACGGCTGCCGCAACCACATTTGAAAATGTGTGGAACACTACATATTCAACCCTCTTCGCCTGCAAGCAGGCTATCGCCAAGTGCGACGAAGGTGGTGTTAACGCTGGCCAGAAGGACATCCTCGGCGTTGCTCAGGTGCTCACAGCGCTGAACATCGGAATCCTTACCGATATGCACGGCGATGTGCCTTACAGCGAGGCTCTTCAAGGCGACGCTAACCTTACTCCGAAAATCGACTCTCAGGAATCGATTTACTCGGCAATCTTCTCGTTGCTCGACAGCGCTGTGGCAAACCTTGCTGAGGCAATCGACAATGGCGATGACAACCTCGGAAGCCAAGATATGCTTTTCCAGGGCGATTGCAACAAATGGATTGGTTTGGCTTATGCCCTCAAGGCACGCTACACACTCCACACTCAATTGCGCGACCAGAATGCCATCACAAAGGCACTCGAGTATGCTAAGTTGGCCATCGAAAACGGCTTCGAGGGAGCAGAGTTGGACGTGTTTGACTCCAACAACTACAACCCTTGGACAGCCTACTTCTACGACCGTCAGTACACAGCATCGTCGACTACCGTTGCCAACCTCATGGAAGAGCGCAATGACCCGCGTATCAGCCTTTACTTGTGCCCAACCTACGGTCCAACCGATGCAGCAACTCCTGGCGACCAGGCTGCAGCGGTAACTACTGGTGGTGACTTCGCAACTCCATCGTGGTTGAACAATGAGACAGCAAGCGTCCACGTGTTCAGCGCATCAGAAATCTACTTCATCATCGCTGAGTGCCAGGCACGCCTTGGTCAGGATGCTTCGGAAGCATTTGCAAGCGCTGTATCGGCATCGTTTGCCGACTATGAATATGCCGACGGCGGCGTGATTGGCTTCGATGCATCGACAGCAGCCGACTACATCGCAACGCTTCCTGTAACATTGAAGGAAATCATGGTGCAGAAGTATCTTGCGCAGACACGCGACGAGCAGGTTGAGACATTCAACGATCTCCGCCGTGCGAAAGCCAACGGTGAGGAGTTTGTTCACATGACCAACCCAAAGAACACTCAGTCGACTGGCAACGCCCTTCCGCTCCGTCTGCCATACGCAGAGAGCGACGTGCGCTCGAACCCTAACGTTCGTTCGGCATTCGGCTCAGGCAACGCTGCCGGAATGTATATCTTTACTGAAAACGTTTGGTGGGCTGGCGGCACACGCTAACCTTGCAGCCTGACGGCTTCAGAGAATAACCACACCGCCCCGGGGACTCTGTTCCTTGGGGCGGTTTTTTGTCGTGCGGCGGCAAATAATATCACTGCACACGAAAAGCCTGTTGGCTTCGAAGTTCGCAAAGCGAATGAGTGAGCCTCGGAGAGGCGAAATGTTCTAAAACCCCATGGCTTTAGCCTGGGGCTAGCCTGTTTATCAGGTATTTGCGTGCTGTAAGTACGCCACCGCATCATTCTCAAGCAACCACACCCATGTGGCGCCGCTTACAGGGCGCAAGTTGCTGTGTGTCAGTCTGCCCCAGGCTGAAGCCAGGGGTTATCAACACGACACCCCGACGGGGTGTTTTGGCCAAATGGCATAATAAAAAAACCGCAGCCCGGGGCGATGCTCCGGGCTGCGGTTGTAAGTGCCGCAATGGCTTATTTTTGGAAGATGTCCTTGATTGAGCCTATTGACGACAGGATGCCAGATGCCTCGTAAGGGATGTAGACCGTCTTGTTGTCCTTGCCGTTGACCATCTTTTCGAGGGTCTCGATATACTTCACGGCGAGCATGTAACTTGCAGGGTCGGTCTTCGTAGCCTTGATGGCTTCAGCCACTTGGCGGATGGCTTCAGCCTCGCCCTCGGCTTGGAGAATCTTTGCGCGCGATATACCTTCGGCCTTTAGAATTTCCGACTGCTTGGCAGCCTCGGCTTGGTTGATGCGCGATTCGCGTTCACCCTCGGAGCGGAGGATGAGCGATTTCTTTTCGCCCTCGGCGTTGAGGATTTCGGCGCGGCGGTTGCGCTCTGCCTGCATCTGTTTCTCCATTGCTTTGCGCACACTCTCTGGAGGAGTGATGTCCTGGAGTTCGACGCGGTTAACCTTCACGCCCCATTTGTTGGTGGCGCCGTCGAGGATTGACTGCAGTTTGGAGTTGATGGTGTCGCGCGAGGTGAGCGTTTCGTCGAGTTCGAGTTCGCCAATCACGTTGCGGAGCGAAGTTTGCGTGAGTTTCTCGATAGCGTTGGGGAGATTGTCAATCTCGTAGACCGATTTCTTTGGGTCGACAATCTGGAAATAGAGTAGCGCGTTGATTTCCGTAGTTACGTTGTCCTTGGTGATTACCTGCTGCGACGGGAAGTCGTAGACCTGTTCGCGGAGGTCGATGGCAGAGGTGGCAGTCATGCGCACGATGGTGCGTCCGCCCATAGCCGACTCCACGCGGCGGGTGTAGATCATCTTAGGCTTGTCGATAAACGGCCAGATGATGTTGAGGCCAGGAGGCAGCACGCTGTGGAAGCGACCGAGGCGTTCGATTACACGTGTTTCCGACTGGGGCACCACTTTGACGCCCGCCATTACGAGAATCACCACGATGAGGATGATGAGTCCGAGAAGGATTAAAGAGTTCATGAGATGTTTGGTTTATAGGGTTGTGTGTTAATTCTGTTGCTCGTCGGCGCGTGCCACGGTGAGGATGATGCTGTCGTAACTGAGCACTTTCACCTTTGTGCCTTTCTTCATTGTCGTGCCGTCGGCGCTAATGGCTTGCCAGTTGTCGCCGTCGATGATTATGCGGCCAGGGCGGTGCTCCTCTATCGGCTCGTCGACAACCGTGATGCGTCCGATAAGGGCATCCATGTTGCTGAGGTTCTCGCGGTTGTGGCGCACTTTGGCCTGCTTCTTTATCAGCGGTTTGAAGGCAATGAATGCGATGACCGAGCCGATGGCGGCCGCCACGAGTTGCACTTCGATGCCGAAGCCAATGAGCGAGGCAACCAAAGCGAGAACGCATCCGCCCACGAGGCAGAACGCTGCGAAGGTGTTTGTCAGGAGTTCTACAATCACGAGGATGGCGGCGGCGATGAGCCACCAAAGCCAACTTGAAATCATTAATGGTTCGTCCATGGTTTGTTGGGTTTTAAACTATTGTTTGCGAATATAGACACAATTGGCGGAATTTGCAAGTGGGCAAGCGCCTTTTTGGTGGTGTTGATGTTTGTGATTTGATCGACAAAAACGTCGGAATTGCTAATTGGCCTATAGATAGGTGTATAGACACGTAAACTGCATAAAATGGAAAGTTTTTGGGTGTGCAAACTGCATAAAATGGAAAGTTTTGGGCGGGGAGGGGACGAAAAAAGCGGGCGCTTGGGGCGTCCGCTTTTGTGCTGTTTGGTTGACGGTTTGCTTACTTCAACAAGGTAGATGGGTCGAGGTGTTGGCTCTCGATGTCCTTGAAGTAGCGGTAGGTTGCCACTTTGAGTTCCATCGTTGCAGGTTCGTCGGCAACGATGATTGCTTTCTGGTGAAGTTGGAGCGCCGAGATGGTCCACATCTGCGACACAGCGCCTTCCACGCCGTGCTGAAGCGCGCGCGCCTTGTTGTAGCCGTTTACGATGATGAGCACGCTCTTGGCTGCCATCACTGTGCCAACGCCTACGGTGAGGGCTGTTGACGGCACCTTGTTGATGTCGCCGTCGAAGAAGCGCGAGTTGGCAATCTTGGTGTCGAGGGTGAGTGTCTTCTGGCGAGTGCGCGAGGTGAGCGAAGAGCCAGGCTCGTTGAAGGCGATGTGTCCGTCAGGACCTACGCCACCGAGGAAGAGGTCGATACCTCCGTAACTTGCGATTTTCTCCTCGTAGCGGCGGCATTCAGCCTCGAGGTCGTCGGCGTTGCCGTTGAGGATGTTTACGTTTTCTTTCTTTATATTGATGTGGCTGAAGAAGTTGTTCCACATGAACGAGTGGTAACTCTCAGGGTGCTCCTCGGGGAGGCCACAGTATTCGTCCATGTTGAAGGTAACAACGTGTTCAAACGACACCTTGCCAGCCTTGTTGAGTTCAATGAGTTGGCGGTACATGCCGAGAGGCGAACTGCCGGTTGGGCATCCCAGCACGAAAGGCTTCTCTGCCGTCGGGTTTGCTTCATTGATACGCGATGCAACATATTTTGCTGCCCATTCAGATACTTTACCGTAATTTGGCTCGATAATTAAACGCATAGTGTAGATATTTATGTTAGAAATTGTTTTTGCGAATTTTTTCAGTGACAAAATTAGCGATAATTTTTGAAATCCCGGAGATTGTCGCTATTTTTGTGAACTGATACAAGTAACATAAACCAAAAAATAAGTCATTAAAAGTTAATTGTTGTCAAAGTTGATTGTTTTCCTTGTGAGAACATATAACTTTGCAACAACCGAAAAAAGGTTCTGAAAATGAAAACTAACTTAAGTTCCCAAATCAAACTCGACCTCATTCCTAAGAGGTATTATGCACCGGAAAACAAGATTGAATATGCATCATTGTGCCGGGAGGAGAAAGTGTTTACCCAGATAGCAGAAACGACCGACGACGGCGTTCGCATGATTGCCGACGACGTTGTTGAGACGATAAAGAAGAACACCGACCAAAAGGGCAAGTGTGTAATCGCCCTCGGTACTGGCAACAGTGTGCTCCCAGTTTATGCGGAACTGATTAAACGCTACGAGAACAAGGAAGTTGACTTCGCCGATGTAGTGGTGTTCAACCTGTTTGAATTCTATCAGGCAGAAGCAGGCGCTGCATCAACGCTCGACCGTCTTCACAAGATGATGCTCGACAAGGTTAACATCAAAGCAGAAAATATTCATTCATTCGACCAGAATACAGCCAAGGCCGACCTCTACGAGGCATGCCGCGCCTATGAGGCAGAAATTGACGCATGCGGAGGTCTAGACCTCGTGATTTGCGAAATCGGCGTTGCCGGCAGTTTGGCATTCAACGCGCCAGGCACACAACTCTCTTCGCCATGCCGCATGACGCTTATCGACAGCGCAGTGCGCCGCAGCGTTTCGAGCGCCTATGCTCTTGAGGTTGCGCCAACCACAGCAATTACCCTCGGCATTAGCAACATCCTCAATGCAAAGAAGGTGCTCGTGATGGCATGGGGCGAGAACCAGGCAAAGATTGTGAAGTCGGTAGTGGAGGACAAGCAGTCGGAAGCCGTTCCGGCATCGTTCTTGCAGATGCACCGCAATGCGAAGGTGGTTATCGACCTTTCGGCAGCTGAGAGTCTTACTCGTATCTGCCACCCATGGCTCGTAACTTCGTGCGAATGGAACAACAAGATGATTCGCCGCGCCATTGCATGGCTCTGCGAGCAGACAGGCAAGCCAATCCTTAAACTCACAAGCAGCGACTACAACGAGCACGGCTTGAACGAGTTGGCAGCGCAGTTTGGCTCTGCATACGAGGTGAACATCAAGGTGTTTAACGACATCCAACACACCATCACTGGTTGGCCGGGCGGCAAACCAAACGCCGACGACACCGACCGTCCAGAGCGTGCCAATCCATATCCAAAGCGCGTAATCGTGTTTAGCCCGCACCCAGACGATGACGTTATCTCGATGGGCGGCACATTGAAGCGCCTAGTAGACCAAAAGCACGATGTGCACGTGGCTTACGAAACTTCGGGCAACATTGCCGTAGGCGATGAGGATATGTTCCGCTACATCCTTGTGATGGACCAGATCAAGAAAGAATTCGGACTCGACTCCGACCTTTATAACCAGAAATCGAAAGAAATCAAGGAATTCTTGTCGACCAAACACGATGGCGACATCGATTCTGCCGACCTCCGCTTCCTCAAGGGCCGCATCCGTCGCGCCGAGGCAAAGACTGCCTGCAACTGGATGGGTGTGAAGCCTGAGAATGTGCACCATCTTGACCTTCCGTTCTACGAAACGGGTACAATCAAGAAGGGCGACCTTTCGGAGCGCGATGTGAAGATTGTGAAAGACTTGATTTCATCGGTTAAGCCTCATCAGATTTTTGTTGCAGGTGACCTTGCAGACCCTCACGGCACACACCGTGTGTGCACCGATGCTGTGCTTGCAGCCATCGACGAACTCCTCGACGAAGGAGCAGAGTTTATGAACGACTGCCGCATCTGGATGTACCGCGGTGCATGGGCAGAGTGGGAGATCGACCACATCGAGATGGCTGTGCCAATGAGCCCAGAGCAATTGCGCTTCAAGCGTAACACTATCCTCAAGCACCAGTCGCAGATGGAGAACGCGCCGTTCCTCGGCGATGACGACCGACTGTTCTGGCAGCGCGCTGAAGACCGCAACCGTGCCACTGCTCAACTTTACAGTAGTCTTGGCTTGGCATCCTATGAGGCAATGGAGGCATTCGTTGAATACCATCCAATTCGATAGAGATAAATTTGTTACAACACAATAATTGTTTTATCTTTGCGTTATTGTTATAGAAAGCAACAACAACAAATAAGTGAATCATAGGTTAAGGAATCCGACGGATCGAGAGATTAGTCGGATTTGTTTTTTTATCCGTGCCGATGGTGGGGCCTCAGTGGAAAAAGTCCGGGGGCTAGTCTGTCTGCTAAGTATTTGCGTGCTGTAAGTACGCCACCGCGCCATTCTAGGTATCCACGCCCCTGTAGCGCCGCCTACGGGGCGCAAGTTGCTGTGGGTCAACTAAGCCCCAGGCTAAAGCCGTGGGGTTTAATCTATTGCGCCTCGATGAGGCGCTCTCCCTCGCTGGGTGGGGTTTCGAACGCCGCAGTGGGTTCTCGGTCGCTGGATTGGGCGAAGAAAAAGTGTAGAATGATGAAAATATGGAGGCTTTTGTTTGGCGATAATCGCGGATAGGTGCAATTTCGGGCGTTTGATAATCGCGGATAGGTGCAAAATTGGGTCGATGGGCAAAGGAAAAAGCCGCCTCGGGGGCGGCTTTTGGTGAACGTTTAGGTGCGGCTCTGTTGAAGCCTTTTGTTACAGTAATTCGATTTTGTTTATTCCATTGTTGGTACTGTATCTTTGTTTTCGGCGATTTCGCTGCGGTATTGCGTCGGTGTCATCCCTACGAATCGTTTGAACACTTTGGTCATCGCCGAGGAGTCGGTGAATCCTGCGCGTTGCGCAATTTCCACCATTGCGGTGTCGGGCGATTCCTTGATTATTTCCTTCACTTCGTCGATGCGCATGGAGTTAATCCATGTGTTGAAGTTCATTCCCTTTACGTTGTTGAGATACTCCGATAGGAGTCGTGGGCTGACGCCGATTTTGCGCGCCACCATGGATAGTGTTATACCTTCTTTGAGGTATTGCTTTTGGGCGTTGCGTTTCCAATTTTCAATTAATGTGTCCATCGTTGGTTGGTTAGTTGTTTGTTCTGGCTTATAGACCTTTTTTGAATTTTTGTTTTCACTTTTGCGGTCGGCGTTTTCTTCTGCCGCTATTTCTTTTTCGATAATCACAAAACTTGAACTGAAGTTGATCACCATAATCACAGATGCCACAAACACGGCTATGCTGAGCCACATCATGACGATTTTCACGGTGGTGGGCAACGGGAATGAGTTGATGATGGCTATTGTGAAGTAGCACCATAGCATCAACGTTAGCCGCGCGATGCGGCGTGCTTTGATGTTTTCGTCGCCAGCGAGGGCGTCGTTGGCTCGCTGGCAGTATTTTATGGTGTCGCTGGTCACCCAGTAGAGCGACAGCGCAATCTCTGCGAAGAGTGCCACGTAGAGGCAAACGGACAAGAATTGGGCTTGCCGCGAGTCGCAAAATGCGGTGTAGGATTCAAACGTCATGCGGAACTGCGGGTCGCTGAAAAGCGTGGTGACGTAGGCGAGCACTATTACCGCTATAGGCATTGAGAAAAGCACCGAGTTGCGGAAACTGGCTTTCTTTGAGCGCATCAGCGCCAAGAGGGAGAACGCCACGAGCGCCATCTGCACGTAGAACACCGCGGGCACGATAAACTCCTTGAGCATCACCGTTGCGTAGCCATCGGCAATCATCATTATGGCTATAGCATCGGTGACGGCACCAATGAAATTGCAGTAGGCAAGGTAGCGGCGCGCACGGTTGTAGTCGCGCGTCACTTTCTCGCTTGTGCGATAGCAAAGCAGAGCCACTCCCAATGCGAGAGCGACGATGCCATTACTCAGATATGTGCCAAATTCCAATAAGTCCATTCGTTCTTCGGGGCTAAATAATTATGTTATTTTACTTGTCGTTTATCGCCGTTTTTCCAATAAAAAGTTGTAAAACCACGTTTCGTCATTTATATATTCCCTATTTTCATGCAAATGTAAACGGAAAATTTGCTATTTCAAAATATTTGTCCATAAATTTCGAACCATTGCTGAAAATCAATGCATAAGCGACCCTTTAAGCCTCCGAGAATATTGGTAAATTTGCGAAATTAACAAATTTTTTAGGGGGGGTAAAAATTATTTATAAATCTATAGCATTTTTTGCGCAAATATACCATATTTAAAATGTAACAAGTGTGTAAATTTGCATCGAAAACAAAAAAGGCGCCAATAATTATAAAATGATAGCCAAATTAATATATAGAATGAACTTTGTTGAAAAGGTGAAAGCGATTAGTGTGCTAAAGGCAACTCTCACACTCTTTGCCTTGGTCGCACTCGCTTTCCCTGAAGGTGCGAATGCACAGAAAGCATCACTAAAAACCAACTTGCTTTACGATGCGACAGCCAACGCCAATCTTGGCGTTGAGGTGTCGCTCGCCCCAAAATGGACGCTCGATGTGTCTGGAAACTACAATGGCTGGACATTCAAGGACAACAAGAAATGGAAACACTGGCTGATCCAGCCAGAAGCCCGCTATTGGTTCTGCAACAAGATGATGGGCCATTTCGTTGGCCTTCATGCCTTGGGCGGACAGTATAATATAGGTGGCTTCAAGACCAATGTGCATTTCCTCGGCACCGACTGGCGCAAATTCCGCGACAGCCGCTTCGAAGGATGGATGGCAGGTGTAGGCGTTGCCTACGGCTATTGTTGGACTCTTGCTCGCCATTGGAACCTCGAAGCAGAATTGGGTATAGGCTACGTTTATAGCCGCTATGACCGATTCAAATGTGCAGAGTGCGGTGACAAAATCGAGAGTGGAAAGCACCACAATTATTTCGGTCCGACGAAGGCCGCCATTAACCTTGTTTACGTGTTCTAAAGAAATGAAGAAGATAATCAACATACTACTCATTGCGGCAGCGGCAACTACGGT
>CAVEIP010000017.1:0-28435 GCA_963615935.1 [Ruminococcus] lactaris
GCGCGAGCCTCAATGCTGTCGACAGCCTGTCGTTTACCGAAGGAAGCGATAGTCTGTTGCTTTCGGTTGGTGGTATCCAGATGAAGCAAAGCCTTGCGGATGTAGACAGTGTTTATTTCGACAACCTCGCGAAAAAAATTGTAATCAACTACACCTCCGACGGAGTGAAGATACTCAATCCGAAGGTGTTTGATGGTGTGCTTATCGATGTTGATGGCAACGATGTCATTGTAACGTCGACCGCGTCTGACGAGTTTGAATATGTACTTCAGGGCGAGTCGAGCGACGGTATGTTCAAGATTTATAGCGACAAGAAGTTTGTCCTTACGCTCAATGACTTGACGCTTACTAACAACGACGGCCCGGCAATCAACATCCAGTCGGGAAAGAAAACGACTCTCACACTTGCCGACGGCACGGTCAACAACCTTACCGACGGCGCTAAATATACTGCTTGCGGCGAGGAGGACATGAAAGCCACCTTGTTTAGCGAAGGTCAGATTGTTGTGGAAGGCAACGGTACGCTGAATGTGACCGGCTTGAAAAAGCACGGCATCTGCAGCGATGACTATGTGATGGTGAACAGTGGCACAATCAACATTCTCTCGGCTGCGTCCGACGGCATCCACGCCAACGACTACGTTAGCATCAACGGCGGTGTACTCAATATCACTGCAAGTTCCGACGGTATCGACGGCGACGAGGGATACATTGAAATCAACGGTGGCAAAACCACTGTAAATATATCTACTGACGCCTGCAAGGGCGTGAAATGCGATGGCGCAATCACGATGACCGACGGCTCGCTGACCGTAAACACAAGCGGTGGCGTTGAGGTGACCGATGGCGATCCTTCTTACTGCACTGCGGTGAAGACCGACGCTGATTTCAGCATCTCTGGCGGCACACTCATCATCGTGAGCACAGGCGAGGCTGGTAAAGGCATCTCGGTGGATGGCAACGTTAACATCACTGGTGGTGTTGTGAACATCTCGACATCGGGCAACGGTTCGACTTATACGAACACGGAAAGCGCGACCGACTCCTATTCGGCAACGGGCATCAAGGCCGACGGTAACATCAACATACTTGCCGGACAGGTTACGGTGACCGCCTCCGGTAGCGCTGGTAAGGGCATTTCTACCGATGGTACCCTGACAATCGGTGACGCAGACAATGCGCCTACAATAAACGTAACTACCACTGGCAAGAAATTCTATGTCAGCGGCTACGGCGAAAGTGCTGACTACGCAAACCCTAAAGCCATAAAGGCGGAAGGCGACCTTACGGTTAACAACGGCCAGGTTATGGTGAAATGCACGCAGGATGGCGGTGAAGGACTTGAAAGCAAGGCCACGCTCACTATTAATGGCGGAGTGGTTGAGGCTGAGACCTACGACGATTGCATCAATGCTTCGACAAACATCACTATCAATGGTGGTAAAGTTTATTGCAACGCATCGGGCAACGACGGTATTGACTCCAATGGCACGTTGACAGTGACAGGCGGACTTGTATTGTCTTCGGGAACGACTGCTCCAGAAGAAGGCTTCGACTGCGACCAAAACACCTTTACTATTACAGGCGGTGTGCTTGTGGGAACGGGTGGCGACTCAAGCAAGCCTACGGAATCGGCTTGCACTCAAAATAGCCTATTCTACACGGCCTCATTGTCGGGCAAGTTGATACATATTGAAGACGCAAGCGGCAACACGGTACTCACATACCAAGTGCCGTCGAAATACAACGGCAGTGTAAAACTCCTCTTCAGCGATGCTGCCATTGCGCAAGGCACAACCTACACCATCTACACAGGTGGCACGGTGACTGGCGCTGAGGAGTTCCACGGCTACTACACTGGTGGCACCTATAGCGGTGGCACAAAAGCCACAACGTTCACTCCAACATCGAGGATAACGAGCCTCGGTTCTGGCGGCGGTGGTGGCGGCGGCCGCCCAGGCGGTGGCGGTGGTGGCCGTCCATAAAAAAGAAATAGCAAGTGCAAAATAAGATTTGTTTCATGTGTTGGTGTCACGGAGACCGGGAGGTTCAAGTGACACTTTTTTTATGCATTTGTCCTAAAAATCGTTTACCTTGTTCAATTAGTGAAATATATCGGAGAATTTCTTATGAAATATTTGGTATATTAAGGAATGTATTTTATATTTGCACTATAAATTTTCTTCGGAATAATTATTGGCTATTACAAGAACCGTAGAATTAAATGAGAAAGTGTGCAAGAGCAGACAAGTTGTGAAACTTCGCTGCTCTTTTTTTGTGTCCTTGTCTAGATTCTGGAATTGTTAAAATCTGAGCCTTAACAAAATTAACACTAAACTTTCGTGCTTTCTGATTGTCATAAAAATGAGAGCATTGATACCCCGAATTCATAACACTTTTAAACGTCAACGACTATGACACAGAAATAGGCGGATGTGGTAACAGCCATTCGCAGGCGCCCCAGGCTTGGCATCAGCCGAGATGGGGCGCTTTTTTTGTGATGGATAAACATGTGTGAAACAAGAAAAAAGAAATAAAAACAAGAAAAAACAAAACAAAATGCTTGAAATGTTTGCGTGTTAGCAAACAAAGTGCTAATTTTGCAGCATAAGAGTTAGAAAAAGGTAAAATATATGATTTTGAAAAAAGTGTCAGGTAAAAATTGAGAAAACCAGTGTAATTATTCGAGACATCCACTGGAACGAATAAATGTTAATTCATATTGATTTGTTTTATGTGTGATAATTCCCCAAGAGGCTGTGAAGTTTCTTGGGGAATTGCCATCTATTTGGGGCGGTGAAATCTATTTGGCAGATGTGCCGAGGGCGTGGAGCATTGCCTCGATTGAGTTGCAATGGGTAGTGTCCACGAGGATGTCGGTGGGGGAGGTGGCTGTGATTTTTATGGCAGCATCATAGGCTACAGTATATCCGTTGCGGCGAAGGGCGTTGGTAAGCCAGTGGCGCAGATTTGAGTCGCTGCAGTTTAGGTTGACGCCTTTTTTCGTGCCGTCCATAGCGGCGCAAAATTCCCCTGTTGCGAGGTCAAACGCCACGTTACGGTCGCTGAACAGGTGATTCATCTCGCCAGCGAGAATGAGGTCCTCCGTTTGTCCCTCCGTGATATGTCCGTCGTTGCGCAGCAACCAAAGTCGGTCGGAGAGGGCAAGCGACAGCGACACGTCGTGCGACGATAGCAGTATGGCCTTGCTGCTTTCCGATGCCAGACGGTGCAAGAGTTGGAGCACATCGGTGCGGCTCGCAACGTCGAGAAACGAGGTGGGCTCGTCGAGCAGGATTATCGGTGTGGCTTGCGCTCCTGCGCGTGCAATCATAGCCTTCTGCCTCTCTCCGTCGGAGAGTTCGGCAACGAAGCATTCCGCCTTGTGGCTGATGCCCACGGAGTGCATCGCGTCGGCCACGGCGGCGCGGTCGTTTTCGCCGAGGCGTCCTATAAAACCTGTGTGGGGTTGACGCCCCAGTCCTACGAGTTCGGCAACGGTCAGCCCGCCCGCCATTGTGCGGTCGGTTGTTACCACGCTGATGAGTCGTGACAGGGCCTTTCGGCTGATGGTGGCAAGGTCTTGGCCGTCGACCGCGACCGTACCTTTGATTGGCGGTTGAGTGCCAGCCACTGTGCGGAGTAGGGTCGACTTCCCGGCGCCGTTGGCTCCCAACAGGCTAACCATCTGACCGCTGTAGAGCGTCAGGTTGATGTCGGAAACAATCTCCGTAGTGTGTTTGCCAACAACGTAGCCGGCAGAAATCCCCTTGAGTTGCAGTAGCGGTTTCATCAGTTGAAGTAGAAAATTTTTCGGCGGTTGAGTATCACATAAAGTATCACTGGCACGCCGATGATAGGCGTTATGGCATTGATTGGAATCATCCCGTTGTCCATCGGAAGAACACTCACCAGCGTGCAGATCAAGGCTATTGCCGCGCCTGTGAGGATGGTGGCAGGAATCAATCGGTAGTGGTCGGACGTGCGCAGCGCCAGACGGGTGATGTGCGGCACAACGAGTCCGATGAAGCCTATCGGACCGCAGAATGCCGTAACAACGGCGGTGAGCAGCCCAGTGACTGCCAGCAGCCAGTTGCGAGTCGCTTGGAGATTCACACCAAGGTTTTCAGCGTATCGGCGGCCGAGGAGCAGCGCATTCAAAGGTTTTATTAGCAGCATTGAAGCGATGAGTCCGGCTGCTACAGTGACGGCAAACAGTGGCAACTGATTGAGCGTGACGCCAGAGAAGTTGCCAAGACCCCAAATCATGAACGAATGCACGCCTTCCTCAGTGGCGAAGAAGTTGAGCAGGGAGATAGCCGATGAAGCGATATATCCGATGAGTATGCCCACAATCAGCAGCATCGTGCTACTCTTCACAAGGTTGGAAAACACCAGCAGGAGTCCCATCACCGCAATAGCACCGATGAATGCTCCTGTGAGGGTGGCGGCAAATCCTCCGGCGGAGGCACCGAATATGGTTGTAAATGTGCCGCCGAGAGCCAGCAACACGCATCCTGCGCCAAGACTGGCGCCAGTGGAAACGCCAAGGATTGAAGGGTCGGCGAGGGTGTTGCCGAAGAGCGTTTGCAACAGCAATCCCGACACGGCAAGAGCGCCGCCAGCAAGGGCTGCCGTAGCGATGAGCGGTAGGCGACTTTCGCACACGATGAAGTTCCATGGTTCATAGTCGGACGGAGTGCCGCAAAGAATGCTCACCACCTCCTTTGCCGGGATGCTCACCGTGCCTACGAGGAGCAAAGCCACCGCCAGCGCGGCAATCACGACAACGAGTGTTGCCATTACAATCCTATAACGCTTCATCGCCGTTTATTTACCCATTGGTTTGTAGTAGGTCAACTGATAGTCGGGCAGCAACTCTGGATGGAAGAGTTTCACGTATTCGCGGAGCAACCGCTCGGGATGGAACGGTGTTTCTTCAAACAATCCGCTCGTGGCAGAGTCCACGTAGTATATGCCGCCGTTGCTGAATGCGCGGAACTTGTCGTTGTGGGGGTACAACCCGAGCATCGTTTTGCGGTCGAGCGTCTGGCCGTAGACCGTAACGAGCCAGAAGTCGGCATTCTGCGCCTTGTCGAGCACGCGCGGGAAGTCGAGCGACAAAGAGCCCGACGACTTGTCGTCGGCCCAGGGGTAGGTGGCTGCGGCATCGGCATAGAGGGCGGCCTTATAACTTTTGCCGCCCGGCACATACCATACGCCGTTGATCACATATTCTGAAATCACTGTAGGGTGCGTCTTTGCGTCAGCAGCCTGCGCTTTGAGCGCGTTGTAGTCCGATGCCACCTTGTCGTAGATGGCTTCTGCTTCCTGACGCTTGCCGAAAAGCCGTCCGATGAACTCAATCCATTGTGCGCGCTCCAGCGGCGACGCCTCCATGTAGTCGACCATCTCGATGATAGGTATGCCCATGTTGGAGAGAGCCCCATAGCCGCTGTTTTCCATTGGCGACATGAACATCGCTTCGGGCGCGGCACTGACAATACGTTCCGTGGATGGCGACATCGACGAGCCGCAGTCGGCAACTTTGCCGCTTTTCAGTCCAGCAATAATCTCTGGCGTCTTGAAGTACTGCGCATCGAGCACTGCGCAGACAGCCTCGGCGCAGCCCAGTTCCTTTATCGGGCGGGCATAGACGTCGGAGTAGACCAATATCTTTGACAGAGGTACTTTCACTACCGTGCCTTCGGGCAGATTGCTTGGCACTGGC
The DNA here is from genome assembly GCA_963615935.1 of [Ruminococcus] lactaris. Lineage (GTDB taxonomy): Bacteria > Bacteroidota > Bacteroidia > Bacteroidales > Muribaculaceae > Limisoma. The sequence continues at coordinate 5,732 of CAVEIP010000017.1, forward strand.
TTATTGCGGTCCACGAGCACATAGGTGTGGAGCGTTTTGCCGGAGTGCCACGGGTCGGCGATTGTGACGAGCGTATAGCAGTCGGCATCCTCGATGTTGAGCAGTGTGGCTTCGTGCTTGCGCTCCTTGCTGCATCCGCAGAGCAGCACCGCCACCAATAGTAATGTCAGAAACTTGTTCATCATAGTGCAAATTTAGTCGTTTTTTGCGAAAGCCATTGCAAAACGTTCGGATAAGGACAAAAAAACATCCGCCGCTGCAAATCAGTTTTGCAGCGGCGGATGGGTATGCTATAGAATTGGCTACGGCTTGTTATTTGCTCAAGCGATAACCAACGCAGATGTTGTCGTATTTGTCGAGCAACGAAGTGATTGAGTTGAGAGTCTTCAAATCAGCCTTGCTTGAAACAGCCTCGAAGAGGTTAAGGAGTTTCTTGGCGTCCATAGTCATGGAAATTTCGTTGCCTGATTTCTGGATGTAGACGGTAAACGAACTGTCTTTCTTCGAGAGGCTTGACAGTTTGCTGAGCAATTGCATCTTGAAAGAGCCATCGCTTTGCTGTGTGAGTGTACCATTGATGGGCACTTTCTTCAGAGTGAGAGTGAAAGAGCCGTCGCTTGCGATTTTCATTGTAGAGTTAAGCAAGCCGAGTTTCTTGTAGTAAGGCTTGATTTTCTTCTCAACGGCAGTAGTTACTGCAGACCCGCTGACCTGAGAGAGTAGGTTGTCGGATTTCAGCACTACGGCTGGACCTGAAGTTGTCCATGTGCCTTCGAGCGAAGCAACAGTAATAGTGGTGTTTTGCGCAACAGTCTCTTTAACGACGCTGCCTAGGCCGCTGAGGGCGCTTTTCCAGTCGGTTGCATTGGCCACGCCCAGTCCCAGGGTAATGGCTGCCAATGCGCTAACAAAAAATTTTGTAGATTTCATTATTTAAGTTTTTTAGTCTGGTGCAAAGTTACGAAATGACGCAAAAACACAGCAAAAAAAATCGAAATAATGAAACCGTTTATCGAAAATATCGCTTAATATGAGTAACTTTGCGCACATTATTCAGAAAAGTATAAACGAATTGACGATATGAATGAATTAGCTTCAAAGTACAGTCCCGAGGAAGTAGAAGGGAAATGGTATCAGTATTGGCTGAAACATGACCTGTTTAAATCGACTCCCGATAGCCGCGAGCCGTACACGATTGTTATTCCGCCGCCCAATGTAACTGGTGTGCTCCACATGGGACACATGCTCAACAACACTATTCAGGATATCCTTGTGCGCCGTGCGCGCATGGAGGGCAAGAATGCTCTGTGGGTGCCTGGCACTGACCATGCCTCGATTGCTACCGAAGCTAAGGTGGTGGCTCGTTTGGCTACCAAAGGAATCAAGAAAACCGACCTCACTCGCGACGAGTTTCTCAAGCACGCTTGGGAGTGGAAAGAGGAGCACGGTGGCATCATCCTTGAGCAGTTGAAGAAACTCGGTGCTTCATGCGACTGGAGCCGCACAGCGTTCACCATGGACGAGGTGCGCTCGAAGAGTGTGCTCCACGTGTTTGTCGACCTTTACAAGAAAGGTTTGATTTACCGTGGCGTGCGCATGGTCAACTGGGACCCTGCTGCACAGACTGCCCTCAGCGACGAGGAGGTTATCTATAAGGAAGAGCACGGCAAACTCTACTATCTCCGCTACAAGATTGTGGGCGAAGATGGTTATGCCATTGTTGCTACAACCCGTCCGGAAACCATCATGGGCGACACTGCAATGTGTATCAACCCTAACGACCCGAAGAATGCGCACCTCAAGGGTAAGCGCGTGATTGTGCCGTTGGTTGGCCGTGAGATTCCGGTGATTGAGGACGACTATGTGGACATCGAGTTTGGAACAGGTTGCTTGAAGGTGACTCCAGCCCACGATGTCAACGACTATATGCTTGGCGAGAAGCACAACCTGAAGAGCATCGATATCTTCAACGACAACGGTACTATCAGCGAGGCTGCCGGCCTGTATGTGGGTATGGACCGTTTCGCTGTGCGCGAGCAGATTGAGAAGGACCTCAAGGAGGCTGACCTTCTTGAAAAGGTTGAGGCTTACACCAACAAGGTTGGCCACTCGGAGCGTACCGACTCCGTTATCGAGCCTAAACTCTCGATGCAGTGGTTCTTAAAGATGGACAAGTTGGCTAAAACTGCGCTCGACGCGGTGATGGACGACGACATCCAGTTCCACCCAGCCAAGTTTAAGAACACTTACCGCCACTGGATGACCAATATCAAGGACTGGTGTATCAGCCGTCAACTTTGGTGGGGTCACCGCATCCCGGCCTACTTCCTTCCGGAGGGTGGCTACGTGGTGGCTGAAACAATCGAAGAGGCAGTTGCGTTGGCTCAAGAGAAGACTGGCAACAAGGACCTCAAGGCTGCTGACCTCCGTCAAGATGAGGACGTGCTCGACACTTGGTTCTCTTCTTGGTTGTGGCCAGTATCGCTCTTTAATGGCATTCTTGAGCCGGAGAATGAGGAAATCAAATACTACTATCCTACAGCCGACCTCGTTACGGGCCCAGATATCATCTTCTTCTGGGTTGCCCGCATGATTATGGCTGGCTACGAATACATGGGCGACAAGCCTTTCCGCAATGTCTACTTCACAGGTATTGTCCGCGACAAACTCGGCCGCAAGATGTCGAAGTCGCTCGGCAACTCGCCCGACCCGTTGATGCTTATCGAGAAGTTTGGCGCCGACGGTGTGCGCATGGGCTTGATGCTTGCAGCGCCTGCCGGCAACGACATCCTCTACGATGATTCGCTTTGTGAGCAGGGACGTAACTTCAACAACAAAATCTGGAACGCATTCCGCCTCGTAAAGGGTTGGGAAGTGGCAGACGCCGCTCAGCCTGAGTATGCAGCCAAGGCAGTGGAATGGTTCAAGATGCAACTCGACAAGACCATCGCCGAGGTCGACGACCTCTTCGGCAAGTTCCGCCTGTCGGAAGCATTGATGGCCATCTACAAACTCTTCTGGGACGAATTCTCGTCGTGGTATCTTGAAATGGTCAAGCCTGCCTACGGACAGCCAATCGACCGCGCAACCTACGAGGCTACTCTCGGTTACTTTGATGCGTTGCTTCGCCTGTTGCACCCGTTCATGCCGTTTATCACCGAGGAACTCTGGCAACACATTGCAGAGCGCAAGGACGGCGAAAGCATCATGAATGCATTGCTGCCTAAGGCTGGCGCATTCGACGAGGCTCTTGTCGCCGATATGGACAAGGCAAAGGGTATCATCGCTGGCATCCGCACAGTGCGCCTGCAGAAGAACATCCCTAACAAGGAAACTCTCGAACTCCAGGTGATGGGCAGCGAAAAGATTCCGTTTGAGTCGATTGTCAAGAAATTGGCTAACCTTACCGCCGTAAGTAATGTGACTGAGAAGGATGCTACCGCTGTGGCATTCATGGTAGGCACAACGGAATATGCAGTGCCCCTTGGCAACAACATCAACGTTGAGGAGGAAATCAAGAAACTCGAAGCCGACCTGAAGTATCAAGAGGGATTCCTTCAGAGCGTGTTGAAGAAACTCAGCAACGAGAAGTTTGTCAACAACGCTCCGGCAAAGGTTATCGAGATGGAGCGCAAGAAGCAGTCGGACGCCGAGGCGAAGATTGCAACGCTCAAAGAAAGTATCGCAGCCCTGCAAGGCAAGTAAGCCGAGGCAGGACAACAAATAAAAGCGATGCGGGGTGCCATCCCGCATCGCGTTTTTGTACCTGTGCTTGAAAAAAGGCATAAAAAAAGCCTGCTGGCGTGCAGCAAGCTCTGCGGAAAGAGAGGGATTCGAACCCTCGGTACGGTTACCCGTACAACGGTTTTCGAGACCGTCCCGATCGACCACTCCGGCATCTTTCCTTAAATCGAATGCAAAGTTACTCTTTTTTTCGGAAGTGGAAGCGTTTTCGCCAAAAAATTTCGCCAAAAGCGAAATTAGGGACGAGCGAGGAGAGGAGAGGAGAGGAGAGGAGAGGAGAGCGCCTCATCGAGGCGCAATAGATAAAGCCCCTGGCTTTAGCCTGGGGATAGGCAGATTTTAAAATGATTGCGCCCTGTAAGTGGCGCTACAAGGGGGTCGATGCTCCTGTGGTGTTGTAGCATCCCTACAGGGTGTGGTTATAGCGTATAGTGCTGAGCCCCAGGCTAAAGCCAGGGATTTTAGACATTGCGCCTCCTCGAGGCGCTCACATTCCATCGCATTATTTCGTCCATTCCGCCTCCACGAGGCGCTTTTCAGAAAATCAAAGCGGGGGATGGCGCGATGCCATCCCCCGCTGGGTATGTGCTTTGGCTAAGTGTTTACTTAACCACTACTTTTGCTGCTGTGCCGGCGGCGCGGACCACGTAGAAGCCTGGGGTTACGCTAACGGTAGATGTGCCAGCGGCTACGGTCGATTTGCTGACGAGTTGGCCGGCAATGGTGTAGACCATCACGTCGGTAGCCTTGTCAGCGCTTACAACTACGCCACCTTCAGCGCCAATCACCTTAACGCCTTCGCTCGCCGCTACCTTCGATACTGACGAAGTGGACTCGAGGAGGAAGATGTATAATTCGCCTGTGCTTGAGGAATAGGTGCTAAATCTTGGGGCTGAAGTATTATATCTGAGATATCGCTCGCTATTGCTTTTCATTGTCACATCGGCTTTGCCTGTCGACGAGTCGATTGATGAGATTGTCCAATAGCATGCCTCGTCGGGCTCTGTCTTATATCTTAATTTATTGCTGGTATTTCCTTGCAGATAGTTTCCGTCGGTGCAGAATGTCATGCCGCTCGCTGAAACTCCAACAGTGAATTCTTTAATGTCTGATGATTTGTGGGTCAATTCGTCTTCCACAATTGTAACTTCTGCCTTGTCCATGTATCCGTCGCTATTGTAGCCTGCCATGCCAAATTCAAGATTGTCTCCTACAAAGATAATCTTTGCGCCGTCGGTGATATAGGCCTTGTTTGTGCACAACTTGTATGGCTCGGAGAGTGGGAAATTGAGAACGTAGGTCTTAGTCACCTCTAAGCTCTGCTCGGTTTTGTCGGTTGCACCGGTGTAGGCAGTGATGGCATATGTGCCTTCCTCTGTGAGTTGGATTGGAGCGGAATAGACAGAATAGTCAGTGGCGTCGTTGATTTTGTAGTAGATATTCGCACCTTCGGTCTTGGTCGTGAGCGCGATGGTCTGCGCTGTAGTGTAGGTGCCTTCTTCTATTGAGAATGTAGGTGCTTCAGAACGGGTAACGCCGTCATCGTAAGTGATGGCAACGGAATGAATATAGATGGTACTGGTGGTGCAAGGGACGGCAATTTTGACCTTGCCAGAATTGGATGATGCGCTGGGAGTGTAAGTAAATGTTTGGTTTGATTGGCTTTTGCTTACAGTTTGATCAGCAATAAGGTTTTCTGTGTCATCTACTACTGTGTAGATGGCGATTGAGCCAACTCCATTGCTTGATGTAGAATAGGTAACAACAATGTTAGAGATGTTGTTAAAACTATCGGGAGAAGTTGCGTTTGCACCATCATCGGCTTTTCGGATGGCTATACCTTTTTTGCTGTTGTCAAATTGACTTCCATCAGCCCCTGAGATCCAGTTGGCGGCATCTCCACTGTCGTTGGTGGCTGCCCACGACTTAGAAGTGAATGTGTAGGTCACAGTCTTTTCGGCGGCATCGGCGAAGGTCGCGGCGGATGCTATCAGCGCAAAAAGGATTAAAAAGTAGAATTTCTTCATAAGTTTGTATTTAGAATGTTAATTAATTTTCTTCGGATAGATTTTCCCTAAACACTTTGTTATCTTGATGCAAAGGTAATGACAAGTAGATAGTTACGCAATACTTTCTGTGTTAAAAAACAGTGACAAAAATTGCAACCTTGTTGCATGGTGGATGGTGTAATTTTGCGGATGAAAAAAATATCATAAGATATGAGCGAATGTTGCGAAGGTCATGGCTGCTGCCATGAGGAAGAAGGGACGGCGTGGCAATGGCAAGTGCTGTCGCTGGCCATGCTTGTGGCAGGCATTGCTACCGATGCTTGCGAGTGGCCGATATTTTCGGGATGGGTGCCGGCGGTGTGGTATTTGTTGGCATTTTTGCCTGTGGCAGTGCCCGTAATGAGAGAAGCGTGGGAGAGTCTGCGCGAGAAAGACGTGTTCAACGAGTTCACGCTGATGCTTGTGGCATCGATAGGCGCGTTTGCCATCGGCGAATATCCCGAGGCGGTGGCGGTGATGCTGTTCTACTCCATTGGCGAGTCGCTTCAGGACCGCGCTGTGGACCGCGCCCGCGACAACATCAAAGCCCTCGTGGCTGTACGCCCCGAAAGAGTGATGGTTGTCGACGGCGACCGACTGGTGGAGCGAAAGCCGTCGGAGGTGGAAGTGGGCACTCTCATCGATATAAAGACAGGCGAACGCGTGCCCCTCGACGGACTGCTGCAAGGCGAGCGCGCTGCCTTCGATACCTCTGCGCTCACAGGTGAGAGCGTGCCGCGCACCGTTGAGGCTGGCGGCGAGGTACTTGCCGGGATGATTGCCGCCGACAGAGTGGTGCGCCTGAAAGTAACCCGTACGGAAGCCGACAGCGCCCTCAGCCGCATTATGCGCCTCGTTGACGATGCTGCCGAGCGCAAAGCCCCTATGGAACTCTTTATCCGCAAGTTCGCTCGCATCTACACGCCAGTGGTTACTCTCTTGGCTGCCCTTATCGTGGCAGTGCCGTGGGTTGTGTCGCTGTTTGGCGCGTTTGACTACGCTTTCAGCGACTGGCTCTACCGCGGACTCGTTTTCCTCGTAATCTCCTGCCCGTGCGCCCTTGTTGTGAGTATTCCGCTTGGCTATTTCGGCGGCATCGGCGCTGCATCGCGCCTCGGCATACTCTTCAAAGGTGGTAACTACCTCGATGCGATGGCAAAGGTGAAGGCAGTGGCGTTCGACAAGACGGGTACCCTCACTAAAGGTGTGTTTCAAGTGGTAAGCATCACTGCCGACGGCATCAGCGAGGTCTCTCTGTTGCAAGCCATTGCTTCCGCAGAATCGGGCAGCAACCACCCAATAGCCAAAGCCATAGCCGAAGCCGCTAAGCAACGCAACGTTACCATTGTTGCGCCCGCTGCGGTTGAAGAGTTGGCAGGCTACGGACTGAAAGCCACGCTGGCTGGCAGACAAGTGCTTGTCGGCAACCTCCGTTTGCTCGAAAAAGAAGGCATAGCCTATCCAGATAGCCTCAAGGAGGTGGCCGACACCATGGTGTGCTGCGCCATCGGCCGCCGCTATGCAGGATGTCTCTGCCTCGCCGATGTGGCGAAGGATGACGCCCAGGAGGCAATGCACAGACTGAAGAACGAAGGAGTGGAGCATCTGGCGGTGCTGTCGGGCGACCGCAGCGCCATTGTGGACCGCTTCGCCTCGGAGGTCGGCATCGACGAGGCTTTCGGTGACCTCCTGCCAGCCGACAAGGTGCGGAAGTTTGAAGAGTTCAAGAACGCCCACAGCGGCGTGGTGGCATATGTGGGTGATGGCATCAACGATGCCCCCGTACTGGCGCTTAGCGATGTGGGTATAGCCATGGGCGGACTTGGTAGCGATGCCGCAGTGGAGACCGCCGACGTGGTGATAGAAACCGACCAACCGTCGCGCATAGCCGATGCCGTGCGCATGGGCAAAGCCACTCGCCGCATAGTGACGCAAAACATCGTGTTGGCGCTGGGCGTGAAGGTGGTGGTGATGCTCCTCGGAGCACTCGGCTTCGCCAACCTATGGGCGGCGGTGTTTGCCGATGTGGGCGTGGCGATGATAGCCATAGCCAATGCGCTCCGCGTGGGGAGAGTTGTAAAAAGGTAAGAGGATATCTCAAGAAAAAACAGAGGCTGGATTCCTTTGGAGCCCAGCCTCTGATGTTTAGATGCTAATGATGCTTATTTCTTCTCGTCGGCAATCATTTCGATGATGCGGCGGAGGTGTTTCCAGAACTTGTCCACTGCAGGGATGTGCATCGATTCCTTAGGAGTGTGCACGTCGCGGAGTGTAGGACCGAAGGAAATCATGTCAAGTTTAGGATTGTTGACAAGGAAGTTTCCGCATTCCAGTCCGGCGTGGAGCGATGTGCAGAGAGGTGTGATGCCATAGAGGTCCTCGTATGCCTTTACAGCCACCTTGAGGATTTCAGAATCCATGTTTGGAGTCCATCCTGGATAGCCGTCGCCCTGCTCAACCTCAGCGCCACAGATTTCGAAGTGAGCGTAGATCTGACCAGCGATGTCATACTTGCGGCTCTCTTCCTCGCTGCGTTGCGAAGTGGTGACGGTGATTACGTGCTTGTCGCGGTCCACACGGATAAGGGCTGTGTTGGTCGAAGTGTTGACCATGCCCTCAATGCGGCGGCTCATAGCGATTACTGCATTAGGAATAGAGTTTACGCACCAAACTACGCGCTTAGCCGTAGCGGCATCGATTACAGTGGCAGGAGCAGCCTCCGATTCGAGTTTGATTTCTTGGTTGCCCTCGATGTCGCCGAATTCCTCTTCGATGGTAGCGGCAAATTCGTTGACACGCTTGCGGAGGTCTTCCTTCTTGTCGGCAGGCACACCGATAACGGCATAGGCGTTGCCTGGAATAACGTTGCGGAGTTCACCGCCGTTGATGTCGGCAAGAGCCACCTGGTCGTTGTATGCACGATAGAGGCTGAAGAGGAAGCGAGCCAATTGCTTGTTGGCGTTGGCACGGCCGAGGTTGATGTCGGAGCCAGAGTGGCCGCCAGTGAACTTGAGGATAGAGAACTTGAAGAACTCGTAGCCAGCAGGCGCAGCCTCGTCGGTGTAGGCGAAGTGGCCGAGAGTGTCGATACCGCCGGCGCAGCCAAGGAAAATCTGAGCCTCTTCCTCAGAGTCGAGGTTCACGAGGATGTTGCCTGTAATCATATCCTTGCCGAGGTTCTTTGCGCCAGTGAGGCCAGTCTCCTCGTCGATGGTAAACAAAGCCTCAAGCGGACCGTGAACGAGAGTCTTGTCTGTGAGGGCGGCAAGCGAAGCCGCTATGCCGATACCGTTGTCGGCACCGAGAGTAGTCTTGTAGTCCTTCGAGTGGAGCCATTCGCCAGTCACCTCAGTGAGGATAGGGTCGGTGTCGAAGTTGTGGGTCTCGGGCTTGGTCTGGTTAGGCACCATGTCCATGTGGCCTTGGAGCACGATTGTAGGGGCATTCTCTTTGCCTGGAGTGGCAGGGATGCGCATAGCAACGTTGCCGATAGGGTCGGTCTTGGCTTCTATATTGTTTCTTTTAGCGAACTCAAGCAGGAACTCGCGGATTTTTCCCTCCTTCTTGGAAGGGCGGGGAACCTTAGTGATTTCATCGAAGATGCCAAAAACGATTTTTGGCTCGAGATCATTGATGGTCATAGTTGTTTACAATTTAAAATTAAACACTTGTATTCTTGAAATATTGTTAAATATCAATTAATTCGCCGTCTAAGGTATAAAAATAAATTGAGAGAGGCGAAAAATTTAACCTCATTTTCATATATTTGCACCTAAATTAATGACGAAATGCCTACTGTATTGCTCTCCGTCGCTGTTATAGCGCTGTGTATCATTTTGTTGGGTGTGAAAGTGCTTTTTGTGAAAAATGGGAAGTTCCCATCGGGGCATTTGCACGACAACCCAGCAATGCGGAAGCATCATATAGGATGTGCGTATCGTGAGGAAACTGAAAAATTAAACAAAACGAAAATAAAACAATGAAAATTACACGCGTGATTAAAGTCACAACGCTGTTTCTTGGCGCTATCTTGTTCTGCCAGTGCTCAAACAAGGAGAACAAAACATCAGCGCAAGCCCCTGCCAAAGTGCCTACTGAAGTAAAGATGGCATATATCGACAGTGACTCCCTTCTTAACAAATACAATTTTGCAAAGGACATCTTCGAGGCGCAGCAACGCGCACAAAACAAGTTGGAGTCCGTTCGCCAGCAGAAGGCTTCGGAACTGCAGCGTTTCCAGTCGGAGATTGAAAACAAAGGACGCAACAACGGCTACCTCACTGAGGAGAGTTACAAGGCCGACATGCAGAAGTACCAGCAGATGGGCTACGATGCAGAGCGTCACTTGGGCGACTTGCAAAACAAGTACATCAACGAGAACAACCTGAGCATGAAGCAGCTTCAGGACTCTATCGACAAGTGTGTTAACGAAGTGGCAAAACAAAAAGGCATCTCAGTGGTGCTCAAGAAAGAAGCCACATTCTATGTCAACGATATCCCTAATATCACCGATGACGTTGTGAAGATTCTCAACGAACGCTACAACAAGGTGGAGAAAAAATAAACTGGACTAAGGAATACAGACCAATAGGTTTATATTTTAGGTAGAAGTGTCAGGGGGAGCGCGGACTGAGCGATTCCCCTGACTTATTTTAGAAAACTGTGACGAATGATTGAAGACAAGAAAATAACGGAAGACGTGGGCGAGCGCGCCGTGCTCGTAGGTCTGATTACGCCCACGCAAAACGAAAACAAGGCTAAGGAATACCTAGCCGAACTGGCGTTTCTTGCCGAAACTGCCGGCGCAAAGTCGGAAAAAACCTTTCTGCAGCGCGTCGACAACCCTAACCCTCGCACCTTTGTGGGCAAGGGCAAACTGGAAGAGATACGCCAATATATTGAAGACAACAACATCGACCTGGCTATCTTCGACGACGACCTGACCTCGAAGCAGGTGCTCAACATTGAGAACGAACTGAAGGTGAAAATCCTCGACCGAACAAACCTGATTCTCGACATTTTCGCCAAGCGCGCACAAACGGCAACCGCTCGTACGCAGGTGGAACTGGCTCAGTATCAGTACCTGCTGCCGCGACTCACCCGCATGTGGACCCACCTCGAGCGCCAGCGCGGTGGTATCGGTATGCGTGGTCCGGGCGAGACGCAGATTGAAACCGACCGCCGTATCATCCTCGACAAGATTTCGCGCCTGAAGGAGGAACTGAAGAGCATCGACAAGCAGAAATCAATACAGCGCAAAAATCGCGGCAAACTCACTCGCATCGCCCTCGTGGGCTACACCAACGTGGGCAAGTCTACGCTGATGAATTTGCTGAGCAAGTCGGACGTGTTTGCCGAAAACAAACTCTTTGCCACGCTCGACACCACCGTGCGCAAGGTGATTATCGACAACCTTCCGTTCCTACTCACCGACACCATCGGGTTTATCCGCAAACTCCCTACCCACCTTGTCGACTCCTTCAAGTCGACCCTCGACGAGGTGCGCGACGCCGACATCCTCGTGCATGTGGTAGACATCTCCCATCCTCAGTTTGAGGAACAGATTGAGGTGGTCAATCGCACGCTGCAGGACGTTTGCCAATCGAAGGACAAACCGATGATACTGGTGTTTAACAAGGTGGACGCCTTCACCTATGTGAAGAAGGACGACGACGATCTCACGCCTCGCCTCCGCGAAAACATCCCGTTGGACGAACTCAAGCAGAGTTGGATGGCGAAGATGAACGACAACTGTATCTTCATCTCAGCCCGCGAGCGCATCAACATTGACGAATTGAAATCGCGACTCTACGACATGGCTAAGGAAATCCACATGAAGCGCTTCCCTTACAACGACTTCTTGTTCCAGAAATACGATGAGGAGGACTTGTTGCAATGACAAAAGCATTGTTTTTTGATATCGACGGCACACTCGTGAGTTTCAACACCCACGAGATTCCGGAGTCGACTGTCGCAGCCCTTGAACAGGCAAAGAAAAACGGGCTGAAGGTGTGCATCGCCACAGGACGGCCAATTCAGTTGATTAATAACCTATCCGCCATCGAGCACCTCATCGACGGGTTGGTAACTACCAACGGTGCAGGGTGCTACTGTGGCGGCAACACATCGTTCGACCCAATACCAGAGGCCGACGTGAAGGCAATGAAGGCCAATGCCGACCGCATGGGCGTAATGCTGCTCGTTGTAGGGGTTGATGGTATTTTGTTATGCAACCCCGACCTCACTCTTGTCGACTCCCTGCGCGCCATGCTCAATATCCCCGACATACCTGTGGGCGACGACATTAGCCATCTGCTTGCCGGCGGCATCGTGCAGATGACGGCATTTGTGACCGAAGAGCAGGAGCCTGAATATATGCAAGGTACCACAGGCAGCCACGGCTCGCGCTGGTATCCAACGTTTATCGACGTCACAGCCAAGAGCGCCGACAAAGCCCGTGGCATCGAAAAGATGGCAGGACTGATGGGCATCAGCATTGCCGAAACGATGGCGTTTGGCGACGGCGGAAACGACGTGTCGATGTTGCGCCATGCGGGCATCGGTGTGGCTATGGGCAACGCCCTCCCCGAGGTGCAGGACGAGGCCGACTTTGTGACCACCACAGTCGACGACAACGGCGTGGCAAACGCCCTGCGTCATTTCGGCTTGATATAAGTGGGTGAGGAAGAATCGGGCTGTGCCTAGAAAATGAAAAATTCAAGCACGCTTGTTTTTCATTTTGCTCGGCTTGCACTATCTTTGTAACATTATTAGCTAATAAATAATGAACAGGTCTGACAGTGTGGTGATTATTCCCACCTATAATGAGAAAGAAAATATTGAAAACATCATAAATGCAGTGTTTGCGTTGCCAGTGATGTTCGACGTGCTGATTATCGACGACAATTCGCCCGACGGAACAGCCCAGATTGTGGAACGGTTGCAGCAGCAATGGCCCGACCGCCTTCATCTGCTGAAACGTAGTGGCAAGTTGGGGCTCGGCACGGCTTATATCAAGGGCTTCAAATGGAGCATCGAGGCTGGCTATGATTTCATAATCGAAATGGATGCCGATTTCTCGCATCCGCCCAAGAAGTTGCTCGAACTGCGTGAGGCTTGCACTAAGGATGCCGATGTGGCTATTGGTTCGCGCTATGTGTCGGGCGTCAATGTGGTCAACTGGCCAATGGGACGCGTGATAATGTCGTACTATGCGTCGGCTTATGTGCGCATCGTTACGGGAATGAGCGTGCGCGACACCACGGCGGGCTTCGTTTGCTACCGTCGCGAGGTGCTTGAGGCAATCGACCTCGACCATATCCGCTTCAAGGGCTATGCGTTCCAGATTGAGATGAAGTTCACGGCCTACAAGATGGGCTACCGCATAAAGGAAGTGCCAATCGTGTTCGTCAATCGTGTGCTCGGCACAAGCAAGATGAACAGCAGCATCTTTGGCGAAGCCTTGTTTGGAGTGTTGCAACTGCGCATCAGCAGTTGGTTTAAGAAGTATCCCAAAAAGAGATAGGCTGAAGCGTTATGAAAACGATAATCTACAATGCCGACATAGTCAACGAGGACAAGCAGTTTCGTGGCTATGTGGTGATTGACGATGACTTGATTTCTGCCGTAGCAGAGGGCGACCCCTCGTCGGCACTGCTATCGGAGTGCGATGTGCGCAACGACGTTGACGGCGCGCTGGTGATGCCTGGCGTAATCGATGACCAAGTGCATTTCCGCGACCCGGGACTCACGCACAAGGCCGACATCGCAACCGAGTCGGCAACGGCGGTGGCTGGCGGTGTTACATCGTTTATGGACATGCCCAACACCAATCCGCCGACAGTGACCCTTGACGCACTTGAAGCCAAAAACCGTCGTGCGCAGGATGTGTCGGTGGCAAACTACGGCTTCTTTATCGGTGCGACTAACGACAATCTGAAAACCCTTCTTGCAACCGACTACAGTTACACGCCAGGCGTGAAACTCTTCCTTGGCGCATCGACGGGCAACATGCTCGTCAACGACCGTGATGCTCTGAAGGGAATCTTCTCCGAGGTGCCGGCCATCGTTGCCATCCATTCCGAGGACGAGCAACTGATACGCCGCAACCGCGAATACTATCTGAAAAAATACGGCGAGGAACTGCCGGTAAAGTTCCATCCGCTTATACGCAGCACCGAGGTGTGCTACAAGTCGACCGCCAGAGCAGTGGAGTGGGCAGCGAAATACGGCACCCGCCTGCATGTGCTCCATGTGTCGACCGCCCGCGAACTCGAACTCTTCGACAACCGTCCGTTGCTCGAAAAGAAAGTTACGGCAGAGGTGTGTGTGCACCATCTGTGGTTTACCGACGAGGATTATGAGCGGTTGGGCAACCTCATTAAGTGGAACCCAGCGGTGAAGACGTGGGACGACCGTAATGCCCTTCGCGGAGCGTTGCTGCAAGGCAAACTCGACGTGGTGGCAACCGACCACGCTCCGCACCTACTTGAAGAGAAGCAGGGCAACTGCCTGAAGGCAGCGTCGGGCGGACCGCTAGTGCAGCACTCACTGCTCGTAATGCTCGAACTGGTGCATCAGAAGGTGTTCCCGCTCGATTTGGTGGTGCGCAAGATGTGCCACGCGCCATCCGACCTCTTCGGTGTGGTGAAAAGGGGATATCTGCGTCCCGGCTATTATGCCGACATTGTCGTGGTGGACCGCAACATGCCGTTCACGGTGCGCACGGAGAATATCCTCACGAAATGCGGATGGTCGCCGTTTGAGGGCTACACCTTCCACAACACGGTGCGGCAGACCTACGTCAACGGTCAGTTGGCGTTCGACCAAGGTCATGTCGACACTACAGTGAGAGGCCGCCGTCTGCGTTTTGACCACAATACAAACATCAGAAATTAGAAACGACTTATAACACATTAACATGAAAACAGATTATTCAAAAGGATTGACCAGCGCCCAGGTTGCGGAAAGCAAAGGGAAATATGGCGACAATGTACTAACACCGCCCGCCAAAGCCTCCGTTTGGAGCCAATTCATAGAGAAATTCAACGACCCGTTGATAAAGATTCTTCTCGTTGCACTTGTTTTATCGGTGGGCATCGCCTGCTATGAGGCATTTGGACTGAACGAGGGTTGGAAAGCCTTTCTCGAGCCGCTCGGCATCTTCCTTGCCGTGATGCTCGCCACGGTGATTGGCTTCGTGCTCGAACTGAATGCCAACAAAAAATTCGAGATGCTCAACCAGATGAACGACGACGTGGCAGTGACTGTGCTGCGCGACGGCAACATCACTCAGGTGCCGCGCCGCGACATCGTTGTGGGCGATGTGGTGATCCTCGGCACTGGCGACGAAGTGCCTGCCGACGGTACGCTCATCGACTCTGTTTCGCTGAGCATCAATGAGAGTACGCTCACTGGTGAACCAGTGATAAAGAAAACGCATATAGAAGCCGACTTCAAGAAGGATGCCACTTATCCGTCGAACCGCGCCCTGCGTGGTACGACCGTTACCGAGGGTCACGGCACTATGGTGGTCGATGCCATTGGCGACGCCACCGAGTATGGCAAGGTCTACGAGGCAGCGCAAATCGACAACGGAGTGAAAACCCCGCTGACGTTGCAGTTTGAGAAACTCGGACGACTCATTTCTTATGCAAGTTACACCATCGGAGCCCTTATCATCATTGGCCGTCTGTGCATCTACAACTATGGCGACGGCTTCGAGATGTTTGATTTCATCGAATATCTTCTCACCACGATAATGCTTGCCGTCACGCTGATTGTGGTCAGTGTGCCAGAGGGTCTGCCAATGAGCGTTACTCTGAGTTTGGCGCTGAGCATGCGCCGCATGCTTGCCACCAACAACCTTGTGCGGAAGATGCACGCCTGCGAAACGATGGGTGCCACTACGGTGATTTGCACCGACAAGACCGGTACGCTGACGCAAAACCAGATGCGCATCCACGAAACGCAGTTTGACGCACTCGGCAAGGAGCAGTCGCTCGATGCCGCAAAGGCGGATTCAAACCTCATTGCAGAGGCTATTGCCGTCAACTCGACAGCGTTCCTCGATCATAGCGATGCCAAGGCTAAGGTGGTGGGCAACCCAACCGAGGGAGCGCTCTTGCTTTGGCTCGACGACCACGGCTTCGACTACAAGACCTATCGCGAAAGCGCCAAGGTGGTAGAGCAGTTGCCGTTCTCAACAATGCGTAAGTTTATGGCTACCGTAGTGGAGAGCGCAGTGAAGAAAGGCAAACGCATTGTTTATGTGAAGGGTGCACCGGAGATTGTGATTGACCGTTGCCGCAACTTTGCCGACGGCGTTACCAAAGAGCACCTTCGCGAACTCCTTCTCGGCTACCAGCAAAAGGCTATGCGCACACTTGGCTTCGCTTATCAGGAGGTCGATGCCGCATCGGTTGTGGAGGGTGATAATCTCACTGCCGATAACCTCACGTTTATGGGCATTGTCGCTATCTCCGACCCAGTGCGTGCAGATGTTCCTGCCGCTGTTAAGGAGAGCCTCGACGCAGGTATCAAGATTAAGATTGTAACGGGCGACACTCCAGGCACAGCCAAGGAGATTGGTCGACAGATAGGACTCTGGAACGATGCTGAGGACAACGACTCCAACATCATTACTGGTCCCGACTTCGCTGCACTTAACGACGACGAGGCAGCCCAGGCAGCCCGCCGCATAAAGATAATGTCGCGCGCACGCCCAACCGACAAGTCGCGCCTCGTGGGTCTGCTCCAGCAGCAGGACGAGGTGGTGGCTGTGACTGGCGACGGCACCAACGATGCCCCGGCTCTCAATGCCGCACAGGTAGGTCTGTCGATGGGCGACGGCACCTCGGTGGCAAAGGAGGCGAGCGACATCACGATTATGGACAACTCGTTTGCCAGCATCACGCGCGCCGTGATGTGGGGACGTTCGCTCTATCAGAACATCCAGCGGTTCATCCTGTTCCAACTCACGGTCAACCTCGTGGCGTGTGTGATTGTGCTTGTGGGCGCTTTCACAGGGCAGCAGTCGCCGCTTACAGTGACGCAGATGCTTTGGGTGAACCTTATTATGGACGCCTTTGCCGCGCTTTCGCTGGCATCGCTTCCACCGAATGAGGCAGTGATGCGCAACAAGCCGCGCCACGTCAACGATTTCATCATCAACAAGGCGATGAAGTGGTTTATCCTCGGCGTCGGATTAGTGTTTGTGTTCATCCTGTTCGGCTTTATGCAATATCTGAAGCACGACCACACGGGCGACCTTATGCAATTCTCACTGGCTTCATATTTCGCCAACTATTTCAATTTCGCGGAAGACGAGATGACCACGCACGATGTGACGGTGTTCTTCACCTTCTTCGTGATGCTCCAGTTCTGGAATTTGTTTAACGCCAAGAGTTTCGAAACCTTACGTTCAGGCTTCGCTCAGTTGCGCGACAGCAAGGTGTTTTTCTCCACTGCTGCGGTGATAATCGTAGGGCAGATACTGATTGTTTCCTTCGGCGGTGAAATGTTTAACGTGGAGCCGTTGAAATTGTCGGAATGGGTGTTGATCATAGCGCTGACCTCGCTGGTGGCATGGATTGGCGAAATAGTGCATTTTTTCTTGCGTCTGTCGCGTAAAAACAAATAAAGATTATGGGACTCGTTTACAACAACAAAAACAAACTCGACCTTGTGGTGCTCTCAGAGGAGAAACTCGAGAACAACGAGGGAGAACTCTGCGATTTTGTAATCATGCCCGACGGCCAAACGTCGGACAACGACAAGGAAGAAACCCCTAAGCCGTAAATTTCTGCGGTAAAACGATCGTTTTTTTGCAAATTTTTATAAATTTGTGAAACAATATAAAGCCGGTTATGCTAAACGAAGTTAAAAAGAAATATCCCCACTTCCTGTTGTCGGGGTTAGTGACTCTCGGCGTGCTTTACTTCACGCTGATGCCACGACCTTTGGGTGGCTTGCGCGTGCCTTTGTTTGTGGGTGCCGACAAGGTGATACATTTCATCATGTTTTTCGCCGTGGCTGCATCTTACTATTTCGACATTGTGTGCAAGAAAGCCGTAGCCGACAAGCCGCGCCTGTTGGGGTGGATTTTCGTGCTCAGCACCGTTTTTGGCGGGCTCATCGAGTTGGCGCAGAGCGGTATGAACATGGGGCGTTCGGGCGACTGGTTTGACCTTATTGCCGATGCTGGCGGCGCTCTCTACGGATGCGTTGTGGCTTGGCTTTTGATAAAAAAATAAAACTGACTGATGGCAGAGGAAAAAGTAACAACCGAAACCACCGAAGAGCAGCAACTGCCTGTTGTTGAGGCTCGCCGCAAGCGCGGCTGGGCTAAGCGCATCCTCAGGATTGCCGCTATTTTCGTTGTGTTCTTGTTTCTGCTGCCGTCGTTGCTTTATATCCCTGCCGTTCAGCGCGCTGCGAAGGATTTTGTGGAGGAGAAAGTGTCGGAATCAACAGGCTACTCTATCCGCATTGGCGAACTGTCGCTGAAGTTTCCGTTGAGGTTGTCGGTTGCCGACATGCTCGTGCTCGATGAGCACCGCGACACTATGGTGTGTGGC
Organism: [Ruminococcus] lactaris; assembly: GCA_963615935.1. GTDB lineage: Bacteria > Bacteroidota > Bacteroidia > Bacteroidales > Muribaculaceae > Limisoma. The sequence continues at coordinate 24,102 of CAVEIP010000017.1, forward strand.
AATAGGGTAGACCTCAATGTGCGCCTTCTATCGCTCCTTGCTGGTGATGTGACGGTGGGTGGCGTGGATATCGACAAGGCTTACTACCGCATGGTGAGCAGCGACACCTCGATGGTGCTCAACGCTCGTTTGCGCTCGTTTGTGCTGTCGGAGAGCCGCTACGGCATCCTTTCCGACCATATCGACCTCGGCGAAGCAATCGTTGATGGTGTTGATGCTTCGATTGATTTCGACAACCGCAAGGCGAAGGTGGAGCCGAAGGACACTACGCAGTCCACGCCTCTGCTCATCACCCTTGACAAACTCACGCTGAAGGACGTGAACTACCGGATGGCGATGATGCCTACGATAGAGTCGCTGTCGGCAAAGATTGCTAGCGGCGAGTTGCTCGACCTGACGGTGAATATGAAGAACAATCTTGTGCGGCTCGACAACCTGAGCATCTCCGCACTCGATGCAGAATACTATCAGCCTACGGAGAAGGCTGCCGCCGCATTTACGGCGCAGTTGCCTGCCGACACCATCCCTGCCGACACAACATCGGCGCCGTGGACGGTTGTGGCGCGCCATTTCCGTCTGTCGGACGGCAAGGCTCTCTACGCAGTGAGCAGTGCGCGTCCAGCACCGGGATTTGATGCCTCGTATATCCAACTCGACAGCATAGACATCGCTGCCGACGATGTGTATAACCGCGGTTCAATCATCCGCCTTCCGCTGAAGATGCTATCCGCCAACGAGCGCTGCGGACTGAAATTGGCATCGTCCTCCGGACTGCTGACAATGGACGATAAGCAACTCAGCATTGAGAAGTTCCGCATGGCCACGGCGGAGTCGTCGTTTGGCATCGATGCATGGCTTGACGCCTCGGCGCTCAACGGCAACGACAATGCCAAGGTTGATGCCAAAATCACCTCGCAGATTTCGCTCAACGATGCTGGGCGGGTGATGCCGTTACTGAAGCCGTTGTGGAAGTCTCTTGGTGCAAAGACTGTTGATTTGGCGGTTGAGGCTGGCGGAACGATGAGTGCGGTGGACATCAAGAAGGTGGCAATCAATGTGCCGCAAGTGCTCAACGTGTCGATGAAAGGCAAGTTTGCCAATGTAATGAAGCCCGAATATATCAACGGTGCCATCGACATCGACGGCAAACTCACAGGCGGGAACTATTTGAAGAAAGCCTTCGACCTGCCGTCGGACATCAATGTGCCAGTGGTGGCGCTCAAGGGCAAGGTTGACTATAAGAATGATAAGGCGAGCGGCAACATCCGCGCCACGGTGGATGGCGGAAGTCTGGTTGCCGACGGCAAGATAAACATGAAGCGCGAGAGTTACGACGCCAATCTGCAGTTGGTAGGGCTCGATGTGCGCAGTGTGATGCCTACGCTCGGTGTGGGTCCCGTGACGGGCGACTTCACCGTCGACGGCAGCGGCTACGACCTCTACAAGATGACAACAACACTGCTTGCCGACATCAAGCACGTTAGTTACGACAATGTTGACTATCACGACATTTCAATGTCGGCGGAACTCGACAAAGGTGCCTACGACGTGGCTATCGCTTCCAACGACGAGAAAGCGATGCTCGGACTTAACCTTATCGGCGAGTTGACGCCCGACGAATACAAGGTGCGCTTCGACGGCCGCATCGACAATATTGACCTCGTGGCAATGAATATGGCTTCCGACCGATTGTCAGGTGGCATGGACATTGAGGGCGCGGGACTGGTGAACCTCGAAAAAGATGAATATGCTGGCTACATGCGCCTGTCCAACCTGTTCCTATTGCTGCCAGGCAACACTTTCCGAACGGACAGCATCGACTGCGGCTTCAAGTCGACCCCCGACCATACAGGCATGCGCTTGCGCAATAACGACATGAAGTTTGCCTTCCAAACGCCGCTGGGCGTCAGTGCATTGGTCGACTCGCTGACCAACGTGATGCCAGTGATTGACAGCATGCTGATTGCACAACGGCTAAACCTTGTGAAACTCAACGGCAAGTTGCCGCAGTTCACCGCCAATTTCTCGTCGAAAAACCGCAACATCGTGCAGTCGTACCTTGCCGGTCAGGGTGCCACCTACGATGAGTTGAATCTCGACATCACCAAGCAAGAAGAACTCGACATCAAGGCATCGCTGAAAAATCTCGACGTGTCCGACGTGCGTTTTGACGAAATCACCATGTCAGGCCATACCTCGTGCGACTCGCTCATCTATAGCCTCGGCGTGAACAACAGTCCCACCAACTCTGAACTGCTGAAAACGGGCTTGATTGAAGGCTCAATGGCTGCCAACCACGCAAATGTGTTTGTTACGCAGATTGACAAAAACGACGAAACAGGCTTTAAATTTGGCATCCGTGCTGAGTTGGCAGACAGCATAGTAACCGTTGGCATCTATCCTCAGGACCCGCGCATCGCCTACCGCGACTGGACGGTAAATCCGAGCAATTATGTGTCGTACGACCTTGCTGACAATCTTTTCCGTGCCGACATGACCGTGCGCAGTGGCGCAACGAGCCTCATAAAACTCTTCACCGACCGTGACGGACAATTCCATAACGGCATCAACGTAGAACTCGCTGGCATTGAACTCCACGACTGGCTTGTGCTTTCGCCGTTTGCTCCGCCAATCGAGGGCACGCTCGGCGGCACTGCTAAGGTGAACTTCAACGAGAAGTACTATTGGGGCGACTGCTGTATGAAGATTGACGGCATGACCTACGGCAAGCGTCCAGTGGGCAATGTCGACCTCGATGCCAAGGTGGCTATGACCGATGATGCCAAGAAAACCTACGCACTCGCCGATATGGAACTCGACGGGCAGAAGATCATGTCGCTGAAGGGCATGATTAATGACACTGTGCCTACGACCAACTACGATATGGAACTGTCGCTCATCCGCTTGCCGCTCACCCGCGTGAGCGCCTTCATCCCCGAAGGTATGGGCGATGTGACAGGTCATCTTAACGGCTTGATGAAGGTGAACGGCCCGATTGAGAAGCCGTCAATCAACGGATATATCCAGTTTGACACCGCACAAGTGCGCCTCCAGAACTATGGCTCCGCGCTTACGTTCGACAGCCGCAAGATTCCTGTGGACAATGGTTGCGTGAAGTTTGAAAACTACCAACTCCGTGGCGCTAACGGCAACTCCATCGACGTAAACGGCCATGTTGACCTGTCGATGGATGTTGACAAGATTTACACCGACCTCACTCTTAAAGGACGCAATGTACAGGTGATCAACGGCAAGAAACAGGGTAAAGTGGAACTCTACGGCAAGGGCTTTATCGACATCAACGGCGCGATGAAAGGCAATCTCGACAAACTCGACCTCCGTGCCACGGTGAGCATCCTTGCTGGCACAAATCTTACCTATGTCTATCAGTCAAGCACTGTGGCTCTGACAGAGAGTGTGTCGGAGGATGTGGTGAAGTTTGTCAACCTCGCCGACACCACCTCAACAACCGACAGCATTGCACCGCCCTACGCCATGCGCATCAAGGCTGCTCTCATCGTGCAGCCTAACGCAATCTTCAACGTGAACCTCTCCACCGACGGAAAGAACAAGGTGCAGATTGACGGCGAGGGTATGCTTAGTTATTCGCAAAACGACCAAGGCGATGCCACGTTCATCGGCCGCTACGCCATCAACAGTGGCTTCGTGCGCTATTCGCCACCAATGATGTCGGAAAAGAACTTCAAATTCCAGGACGGAAGTACGATAACCTGGAACGGCGACCTTCTCAACCCAACGCTCAACCTCAAGGCCATCCAGGCGATGAAGGTGAATGTGAGCAGCGGCAACCAGGGCTCGCGCTCTGTGCCGTTTGATGTGATTCTCAATGTGGGCAACACGCTTAACTCGCTCAACGTGTCGTTCGACCTCAATACCGACGGCGATATGACCATCGCCAACGAACTCAGCGGCATGACCGCCGAGCAGCGCGCTGCGCAGGCGATGAACCTCCTGCTTTACAACACCTACAGCAGCAGTTCGTCTGGCGCAAGCAGCATGACCAGCGACCTCTCGGGTAGCAACATGGCGTTCTCCTTCCTTGAGTCGGTGGTCAACAAGTGGGCGGCGAGCAACATCTCTGGCGTGGACCTCTCGATAGGTATCGACCAGGAGGACCATATGACGAGCAGCGGCGTGACGAAGGCAATGAGTTACTCCTACAAGGTGTCGAAGAGCATCTTCGATGACCGTTTCAAGATTGCTGTGGGCGGCAACTACACGAGCGATGCTTCAGCGGAGGACAACCTTGCGCAGAATCTGCTCAACGACCTTTCGCTTGAATACAAACTCAACAAGACGGGTACAACCAATGC
>CAVEIP010000018.1:0-23296 GCA_963615935.1 [Ruminococcus] lactaris
GTATTACAATTATTATCGCTACAAAGGTAGTGAATTTTTCAAAAAAAATATTTTCAATGGTGCTTTTTCGACGAGGGATGGCGGAGATGCGGAAGTCTATTCTTATATTTGCTTTTGAAATGATGTATTTCCAAATTTAAATCCCAAACGATATGAAAGAACTTAAAGGAACTAAGACTGAGGCCAATCTTCAGGCCGCTTTCGCTGGTGAGTCGCAAGCCACCAACAAATATGCCTACTACGCTTCGAAGGCGAAGAAGGACGGATATGTGCAGATTGCTGCTATCTTTGAAGAGACTATGGGCAACGAGCGCGAACATGCTAAATTGTGGTTCAAACTGCTCCACGACGGTGCAGTGCCCGACACTATGACTAACCTTGCCGACGCTGCTGCCGGCGAGAACTTCGAGTGGACCGATATGTATGCCACTTTCGCACGCGAGGCCCGCGAGGAAGGTTTCGACCACATCGCCGAACTCTTTGAGGGTGTTGGCGCCATCGAGAAGCGCCACGAAGAGCGCTATCGCCAATTGTTGAAAAACATCGAGGACAAGGTGGTGTTCTCGCGCGACGGCGACTGCATTTGGCAGTGCCTAAACTGCGGTCACATCCACATCGGCAAAGAGGCTCCTGAGGTGTGCCCAGTATGCGCTCACCCGAAGGCTTACTTCGCTCTCGCCGCTGACAACTATTAGTCTTAAAGACTAACGAAAAGCGCGCTGTAGGAGCAACACATCAAATGAGATTAGTGTTGCGCTTACAGCGCGTTCTATTTTAATTTGCTTTCGGCCTATTTTAGAACTCTACGCCGACGCCGACAAGGAAGTTGATGCCTTGGTTACGCATGCCGAAGTAGTTCTGCCAGCGGCGGTTGAAGAGGTTGTTGCCCTGCGCGTAGACGTGGAGCAGGTCGTTGATGCGGTAGGACGCACCGACACCGAAGTCCGACACTACGCCGAGGCTCTGCTCTGCGTTGCTGCGGAGGTTTTCGCCGTCGAGGTAACTAACCATTGTAACGTTGCGGCCGCTGCGGAAATGGTATGATGCCCAAATGTCGAGCGCCTTGATTGGATGCACGGTTAGGAGGGCGTTGACAGCGTGCTCTGCACGGTCATCGTTGGCGATGTAGCCACTTTCGTCGCCCTGAGGGGTAAACATATATCCAGCCTTGATTTCGGCAAATCTGCGCAGTTTAAGTGTGAAATCGAGACCAGCCTTGAAGCCGTTTTGGTTGTGGCTGCCGTAGCACACTGTGCCTTCGAGCAAGTCGGGTGTCATTGGCAAACTGGCACCGAGTAATGCGTTCCACTGATATTCTGGCAGATAGGCATTGCGCACCACAGCGTAGCCCACGAAAGGCGACAGGGTGAAGCCCTTGAACAAGCCGAGGTTGAGGCGCGCCTCCGCGTCGACAAGAGTGAACGTGTTGTCGGTGAGCGCCATCGACGGATTGACGTAGCGGTTGCGCTCAGCCACCACGTGGAGAGGATTCATGCGGTTGCCGCCAGTGGCAGACAAGGCAAGAGCCGCGCGGTCGTTGAATTTGAGGTCGAATTTCACATCAGGGGCGATGCGGAATGTGGTGCCAGTGCTTGCGATGTCGAGGCGCACGCCCAGGCGGAGATTCATCTTCTCGTTGGCCTTCTTGTAGTAGGGCGCAGCGGTGAACATGCCTTGCGAGCGGTCGTTGAACAGGGCGCCGAAGGTGATGGTGCCGCTATTGAACTGGCCGTACTCCTGAATGCGGTTCTTGTCCGTAAGGTATTCGTAAGCCACATTGATGCCGATGTGTGAATCCTCGTCCCACACAAATTCGCCGCCCGCGTTGACACCGAAATGGTGCTCTTTGAGCGCTGATGCTTGGTCGGTAAACTCACGCAGAGGGTCGCCGTAGCCGAGGAAATTATAGTTCACGCCAGCGTGGTAGCCAAATGAGCGGCCCTCGTTGGCAGGGCTGTCCCATTTCAGGGCGATGCCAAATTCGTTGGCCTTCTGCTTCTTCTCCACCACGTCCTGCTCCACGCGCGGATACATCATGCCGTAGTAGTTGAACTTGCTTAGATGGTAGACCAAATTTGCCGACAAATCGCCAGCCGACAAGCGCTGCTTGAAGTCGGCGCCGATGCGGTTTTCAAGATAGAAATGCTTGCGCGCCTCGCCGTTGCCCACGGTGTAGTAGTCGTTGTAAACCAAAGGGTTGCTCACCGAGCCGTTAGCCGAGTTGTGCTGCAGCCACACCGCCAGCGACGAGCGTTGGCTGTCGAGGATGCGGTAGCCGAAACTGCCCACCATGTTGAGGTAGTTGCCCATGCCAAACTCCGCATATCCGCGCTTGTTGCGGAAAGAGAAGCTGTCGGCCTGTCGCTGCGGGTTTTGCACCACGAGCAGAGGGTCGACCTGCGCTGGTACCGCCCAGTCGCTGAACGACAGGGTTGAGGTCTGCGCCTTCACAGGTGCCGCATCGGGGAGCGACGCCATCTTGGTGGCCTTGTGCTCCACCACTTCATTTTCTTTCGTCACACTGATGGTCTGGTTGAGTTCGTCGGCTGATGCTGTAGCGGCGAGTGTTGCCGACGCCAGAAGTATGCTGTAGAATGCTGATTTTTTCATCGTGGTTATTTCAGTGCTTTAAGTCGTTGTTCAATCATTTCCTTGATGTCGCTCTCCTTGCCCGGGTAGTTGCTCTTCAGGCTCTCGAGGTATTCGCGTGCCTGGAACTTGTCGCCCTGCTTGCTGTAGATGTCGGAGAGCAGGATAAATCCGCGCGCCATCCAGTACTGGTGCGACGTCGACGAGTCGAGCAGTTTGTTGACCACCGTTTCCGCCTTCGTGTAGTTGCCGGCGTTGTAGTAGTATGTGCCGAGGTCGACGGCAGCCTTCGAGCCGTATTCACTTGTGATGTCGGTGTCGACCAGCGAAGTGAGGTCGGTCACCGCAGCCGACTGCTTGTTCTGCTTCATCTCAGCCACGGCGCGGGCGTAGAGCGCCTCGGAGTGTGTCGCCGACGAGATGCCGTCGGTGCTGAGCAGACGGTTGGCATACTGCAACATCTGCGAGTAGTCGGCCTTGCCCTCAGCGGCGCGGAGCATGCCGAGTGCGGCAAGATTCTTGTTGTAGGTCGAAGTGGCTTTCTTGTCGAGTTTTTCGTAGCAGGTGAGCGCCTTGTCGTACTGTTTCTTGTTGATGAGCAAGTTGCCCTCTATGGCGAGCGCCGACTCGGCAAACGATGCGTCGGGCGCAAGCGAGAGCGCTTTCTCTACGTATTCCAGCGCCTCGTCCTGCTTGCCGTTTTGGTTGGCAGCCTCGGCAATGTAGTAGGCTGCCTGCGCAGCGTTGTTGCCGTTAGGATATTGCTTGAGATATTTCTTTAGATTGTCGGTAGTGCCTTTCTCGAGATATTCGTTTTCGGCAGCCTCGAAGGTGAGTTGAGCCATCTCGCTCTCGTTGATTTCGTAGTTGGAACCTGCGCTCTTGAGCAGCGCTGAGAGTTCACTCAAGCGACCCTCGGCGGCATAGATGCGCTTGAGGTCATCGATTGCCACCTTTGCCTCTTCGCTCGTAGGGAATTTCTTGACGAGCGACTCATATTGCTGGCGCGACTCTGTGGTCTTGCCCATGTTGTTGAGCAACAAAGCCAACTGCAACTGACCCTTGCGAGCCTCGGCGCTTTGCGGATAAGCCTTCATCAAAGCCTCGAAAGCCTTTTGCGTCTGCGCGTTCTTGCCGAGATCCTCATAAGCCTGGGCTTTCTCGTAGAGAGCCTTCGGAGCATACTCGGAGTCGGGATATTTAGCCACCACTTGGTCCATCAGCGTGATCTTCTCTGACTGCGAGCCCTGGAGGCCGCGCATCATAGCCTGTTGATAGATGGCGTAGTCGCTGCCCGAAGTGCCAAGGGAGAGCGCCTTTTTGTAGTATGTCTCAGCCGAGGTGTAGTTTTTGCTGTAGTAGTAGCAGTCGCCGATGCGGTTGTAGGTGTCGGCCTTCAGCGTGCCGGTGATGTCGGAAGCGTCAGCAGCCTTGGTGAATGCCTTCAGCGCTGTGGTGTAGTCGCGCAGTTGGTAACTTGCGTAGCCCAGACCATAGTTGCCGCGGCCGTAGTTGGTGGCTGTGGAAGTGACGCTGGAGGTGTATTCGCTGTAGAGCGACTGCGCCTGCTTGTAGTTCTTCTGCTTGTAGCGCGTTTCGGCGAGCCACAGTTTCGTTTCGGCAGCCACCGAACTGTCGTATCGTGCCAACTCGTTGGCGCGGGTGAGGTAACTTGCCGCCGACGAAGTGTTGCCCGAGGTGAGTTCACGCATGCCGAGGCGGTAGAGCACGTTTTGCTTTGCCTTGAGCATCTTTGTGGATGGCGACTTGAGCGCCTCGATGCTCGACAGCGCACTGTCGTAGTCCTTGCTCGTCATGTAGGTGTTGATGATGTAGTCCTCCACTTGCGATGCGTAGCGCGAGTTAGGGAAATCGTTGAGGAAGTCCTGCAGCAACTTCACACTGCTTGAGAACGGAGTGCGTCCGCCCTGACTCTGCGCAATGGCGTAGTTGTAGAATGCCGTTTCGCGCACTGACTGGTCGTAGGGCATCTTGTAGGCCTTCTCGAAGGCGAGCGAAGCCGCGTTGAGATTGTCCTCGTGCAGGTAGATTTGTCCCATATAGAGATATGCGCTCTGCGCCAACTCGTCGTCGGCACCAGTGACGGCGCTGATGTGGGTCTTTGCGGAATCGTAGTCGCCCTTGCGGTATTCGCACACGCCCAAAGCGTAGAGGGCTGAGCGCTCAGGCTCGGCGGCGCGCTCCACATAGGTGGAGAGGTTGCTGATGGCGTTGTCGAAATGGTTGTTGTGGTATTCACTTTCGCCCACCACGCGGTAGAGTTCCGTCTTCATCTCCGCTGGCAGTGACTTGCCGAGCAGTGTGGTGCCGCGGTCGGCAGCGTTGGTGTAGTTTTCTTCCTTGAAGTCAATCTGGCAGAGATAGAACTGCGACTCCCCGTAGAAGCGGCTGTTCTTGCCGATGGCAGCGAACGATTTCTTAGCCTCCTGGTAGTCGCCCTCGGCGTAGTCGAGATATGCCAGATAGTAAGCCGAATGCTCGCGGTAGCGCTTGTCGTTGCTCAGCCGAGTGAAGTCGGCAGCCGCGCGGTTGTAGTCCTTGGTGTTGAGGCGGCAGAAACCGCGGCGGTAGATCATGTCGGCACGGGTGTCGGCGTCGAACGCATCGTTGGGGATGTTTGCCAACTCCACGAGCGCCTTGTCGAACTGGTCGGTGTAGAAATAGTAACTGCCGATGGCGTAGTGCGCATCCAAGCGGTGCACCGAAGCAGGGTAGTCCTCGAGGAATTTGCGGAGCGCAGGCACGCAGTCGTAGTCGCAGCGTTGGAATTTAGCCATCGCTATATAGAAGTCAGCGTCTTCGTAGACCGACGAAGGCGCTTTCAGTCGTTTCAGTTCCGACAGTTGGTCGATGCATCCGGCATAGTTGCGGTTGTCGTACATGCGGATGCCACGCGACAAGTATCCGTCGGCGCCCGCCGAGGTTGTCGCATTTTGTGCTGCGAGCATCGATGCCGACGCAAGGCACAAGATAGCCAATTTTTGTCCTTTCATAGTTGAATGTTTTCTAACTTACAAAAGTAATAAAAAACGGATGCAAATCAGCGCTATACTATGGTTAAAGAGATGAAAAAAGCCCGGCGCGCAGTGGCGGCGGGCTTCGAAAGTTGTTTTTATAGATTTGCTGTTATTCTTTTTGCGCTTTGGGCAGGAAAAAGTTGAGGAGCACGATGCTCACCAGCGCTGAGATGACGGAGCCGGCAAGGATGCCCAGTTTGGCGTCGGCAAGCAGGTTGGCATGGACGCGAGGGTCGTAGGCGAGTCCGGCGATGAAGAGTGCCACGGTGAAACCGATGCCGCTAAGCATGCACACACTCGCAAAGGCTTTCCATGTGCTGCCCTGGGGCATGCGTACAAGACCAGTGCGGATGGCGAGCCATGAGAATGAGAACACGCCGAGGAATTTGCCCACCACAAGGCCTGCCATCACGGCCAGACATACTCCCGAGAAGAGGCTGTCGAGCCCCATGCCTTCGAAGGAGATGCCCGCGTTGGCGAAGGCGAAGATTGGGATGATGAGGTAGTTGACTGGGTTGTGGAGATTGTCCTCAAGGTCCTGCAGCGGACTGATTACGCGGTCGGACGCCGATTCAATTTGCTTGAGTGTGTCCACCTGCTCGTGGGTGAGGATTTTCGCCTTTGAGTTTTTTCCGGTAATCACTTCCTGCGGGAACTCAGCCACGCATTCGCGTATCTGCTCAATCGACACTACCACCGACGATTTCAGGGTGGCGGGGATGCAGAAAGCGAGTGCCACACCAGCGATGGTGGCGTGGATGCCCGAGTTGAGCACCACATACCAGAGCGCTACGCCGAAACCGAGGTAGAACATCTTTGAGCGCATGCCGAAGATGTTGCCCAGAATGATGATGAGCAGGAATGCTGCGGCATAGAGCAGAAACATGGTGTTGAGGTGGGCGGTGTAGCAGGTGGCGATGACGATGATGCCGCCGAGGTCGTCGGCCACGGCAAGTGTGGCGAGAAACACCTTCAGCGACAGTGGCACGCGCTTGCCGAAGATGGAGAGCACACCGAGCGAAAAGGCGATGTCGGTGGCCATCGGCGTGGCGATGCCTCGCAGTGTGTCGGCGTCGTCAGGGGCTATCAGCCAGAACACGATTACGGGAATAAGCATACCACCGCAGGCGCCGATAATCGGGAGCATGGCCTTGCGCGGCGACGCGAGTTCGCCGACGAGTATTTCACGCTTGATTTCCAATCCTACGGAGAGGAAGAATATAGCCATAAAAAAGTCGTTGATCACGTCGAAGATGGTCAACTCGTGGCCTGAGTGGCTGAAAAGGTTGAATCCGCCAACCGAGAGGCTGACAGGGAGATTCCAGAAGTTGAAATAAGATTGGCTTGCCGGGGAGTTGGCAAGCACTAAGGCCAAGACGGTGGCAACGATGAGCAGCATACTTGAGGTGACGTAGGTGCGGACCATCTTGATGAAACTAAAACTTTTTAACATGTCCGTTTTTTCGAAATTATGTATGAGGGGCATCACTGTCCCCGTTTGTTAATGTGTTGCAAAATTATGGAAATAATCCGTTATGGCAAAATCAAGAGGGCGGTTGCCGCAGATGATGGTAGCCGCCCTCGATATAAGTTGTTGTTTTATAGACTAGAAGTTGTAGCCCACGGAGAATGTCCAGCCCTTGTTTTTCAGGCTGCCGCTATGTGCTACATTGGCGAGGCCGCGCTGGTAACTGATGTTGAACACGTAGTGGCCGAGCACCTCTACACCCGTGCCGAACTGCAGACCGGCGTCAAACTTCTTCATCTGGTTGCTCTCGCTGCCGTAGTAGTTGCGCTTACCTTCGAGGTGGGAGTAGTTAGTGGAAGAAGCCCAACTTGGAACAGTGCCTTGAGAGACAACATAGGTTACTTTGTCCTTGCCGTTGCCTACACCGAAGGTGAAGTAAGGGCCAACTTCCACGTCCCATTTCACTGCTTTCGAGATGTTGAAGTGGAACGACGCGAGCACAGGCACATTCAGCGCATTGCGGCGCGTGTGGCCGATGCGTGCTGCCACCGACGATTCGGCATCGCTATATTGCACTTGGCGATAGTCGTAACTGCGGTTTTCAAAAAACAGTCCTGGGCGGATGCTGAAGAAATTGCGCACGTTGAGGTCGACAACGGCACCCGTAGAGAATCCGCGTTTCCAGAGAATATCGTAGTCCTGGTCGGTCGACGCGCTCGACGATGTAAGTCCGAAGCGCAGGCCCACTTTTACGATGTCGGAAGGATGGGAAGTGTCGACAAAATCGACAGCCCAAGCCGAAACTGCAACGCAGACGGCTGCTAAAGTAGTGATTAGTTTTTTCATCTTTGCGAAGCGTTAGTTTTATTGTTAAAAATCAGCCTTGCCGCGCAATCCGAGGCAATGCAATCGTAAAGATATTGCTTTTTCCCGAAAAGGCACTTATGTTCACCCCAATTTCCCAATTTTTCTTCCCTTTAGGCTACGACGACAGTTGACGCCGTTTTGAACCCCAAGTGTGGAAAATGTGTGATTTTACACACTTGAAACAAATTTCCGCACAAAAAAAACGCGGAGCTCATGCCGTTAGATTATGCCGTTCTTCTTCAACAGTTCAGCCAGTTCCTGTCCTTTGATTGTGCTGCGTTCAGATTTGTCGTAGATGTAGAGCAAGCCGATGCCGTTCTCAACATTAGCAAGTACCAATGTTATTACTCGGGCTCCTCCGCTTTTACCTTGTCCTTTGGATGATATGGCCATACGAACTTTGCGCAGACCGCCGCCAAGGTAAGAAGGTCTGATTTGAGCGATTTGTAGCGTTTGCTTAATCGTTTGGCCTCTCGGGTGAACGAAGGGAATGTGTAGATTTTATAATTCACCGAGAACTTCCTCCAAAGGCTTGAGTTCTAGATTCCCTTCTCGATATGCCTTGAGTTCGTGGAGTGCGCCGTCAAAGCCCGACAAAACGTCGTCTTTTGTCATGCACGAATCATCGTTAGCCTCATTGCCGGCAAAAAGGCTACTGACCTTTTGCAAGAGGTTGATGTCGCGGGTGTTGAGCACCTGGCGGATAATGTCGTTCTGCACGGCCTGTAAACTAAGAGTTTTCATATAGTTGCCCTTGTTTTAATGATTCAAGCGTAAAGTTAGAATGAAAACCATAAATGACCAAAGAATGTTGATGAAATATTGAAAAATACCGCTAATTTTGCACTGTTCAATCAAAGGATATTTTATGAAGACAATTGAGATAAAGTCATTGGAGTCGCTTCCTAAGGCTGCGGCTGAATTTGCCAATGCTATGGGCGACTACACCGTTTTTGCCTTCTACGGTGAGATGGGTGCGGGCAAGACTACGTTTATCAATGCGCTCTGCCGTACGCTCGGCGTGGACGACGACATCACCAATTCACCGTCGTTTTCGATTATCAACGAGTACCGTTCCGACTCTACAGCGGAGCTGATTTACCACTTCGACTGCTATCGCTTGGAGTCGATCGACGAGGCCGAGGACATCGGCGCAGAGGACTATTTCGACTCTGGCGCAGTGTGCCTCATCGAATGGCCTGAGCGCATCGAGGAACTCCTGCCCTACGACACCGTGCGTGTCGACATCAAGGAGCAGGAAGACGGCACCCGTCTGCTCACCATGACTATGCCTGAAGCCTAATGGACGGCAATCAGGCGGGAGTCATCATAATCTCGGTGGTGTTCTCTTTTTCAGGCATTCTTGCCATCGTAGCATCGTTGATGAACTGGGACTGGTTTTTCAACACTCGCAATGCGCGGATGCTCGTGGGGCGCTGCTCCCGACGCACGGCGCGCCTGGTCTATTTCATCATTGGTGTGCTTATCCTCGCCATGGTCGCGGCGATGCATCTGCGCCTTGCTGGTCGCATCTGATGCTCTTGGCACAGAAATTGCAACATCACCATATCGGAAAATTAATTGAAAAAGGAGATATATTGTCATGTCTACAAAAAAAGAAATCCCTGTTTTGCTGCTCACGGGTTACCTCGGCAGCGGCAAGACAACTCTGCTCAACCACATTCTGACCAATGAACGCGGCATCAAGTTTGCCGTGATTGTCAACGATATAGGCGAGGTTAACATTGACGCCGACCTCATCCAAAAAGGCGGCATCGTGGGCTCGAAGGACGACAGCCTCGTGGCGCTCCAAAACGGCTGCATCTGCTGCACGCTGAAGATGGACCTCGTGGAGCAAATCTACGACCTGATGAAGACCGAGCGTTTCGACTACATCGTGATCGAAGCCAGCGGCGTGTGCGAGCCTGCGCCAATTGCGCAGACCATCTGCTCTATACCGCGCCTAGGCGAGGAATACCGCAAGCATGGCATCGCCCGCCTCGACAGCATCGTCACTGTGGTTGACGCGCTTCGCATGCAGGACGAGTTTGGCGGCGGCGACAGTCTGACACGCAAGAATATCGGCGAAGACGATATAGAAAACCTTATCATCCAGCAGATTGAATTCTGCAACATTATCCTTCTCAACAAGGCTTCGATGGTTGCTCCAGAGCGTCTTGCCCGCCTCAAAGCGGTGATTCGCACATTGCAGCCGAGCGCAAAAATTATTGAGTGTGACTATGCGAAGGTCGACCTCGACGAACTTATCAACACGGGTTTGTTCAACTTCGAGCGCGTGGCAACATCGGCGGCATGGATTCGCGAAATCGAGCGCCCTGGCGACGAGATTGAAGAGGAAGAAGAGCATCACCACCATCATCACGACCACGATGACGACGAAGAAGAGCATGAGCATCATCACCATCACCACCATCACGATGATGACGATGATGACGACGACGAGCATGAACACGGACACCATCACCACCACCATCATCATCACGAGGGCGGCGAGACGGAGGAATACGGCATCGGCACGTTTGTTTACTACCGCCGTCCGGCGTTCGACATCCACAAGTTCGACCGCTTCATGGCAACTAAATGGCCGAAAAACATAATCCGCGCCAAGGGTGTATGCTACTTCGCTCACAACCGCGACATGTCGTTCCTCTTTGAGCAGGCTGGCAGCCAGAAAACTCTCACTGAGTCAGGGCTTTGGTATGCAACCGCGCCAGAGGAAGAACTCGTCGAGATAATGAAGCGTGAGCCAGGACTGGTGCGCGACTGGGATGAGAAGTATGGCGACCGCATGCAGAAACTGGTGTTCATAGGCCAACACCTTGACAAAGAGCAACTCGCCCACGACCTCGACGAATGCCTTGAGGCGTAGCAGGTAAAACCCTTCGATAAGTGGCGCTACAGGTGCGTGGAGGTTTTGGTTGGTGCGGTGGCGTACTTACAGCACGCAAATATTTAATAGACAGCCTGTCCCCAGGCTAAAGCCGTGGGGTTAACGACATTTCGCCTCTACGAGGCTATGCATCGTTGTATTGCCTCTTGCAGTGCTTTTTGTTGTCTTTGTAGGTGTCGGATTTGCAGCAGATGTGCGTTTTCTGGATAAAAAGGTAAGAAAATCGCAGTTTTTGGTTAAATTTGCAAACTAATTTTTTAACGAGACTGAGATAATGAGAAGATGGCGCATTGAGGATAGTGCCGAGTTGTACAACATCAACGGCTGGGGACTGAAGTATTTCTCAATCAACGACAAGGGTCACATCCAAGTGACTCCGCGTGAAAATTATGCATCCGTCGACCTTAAGGACCTGATGGATGAGTTGCAGATTCGAGACATCACCGCACCGGTGCTGCTGCGTTTCCCCGACATTCTCGACAACCGCATCGAGAAGATTTCGCGATGCTTTAAGCAGGCTGCCGACGAGTATAAGTACGACGCTCAGAATTTCATTATCTATCCTATCAAAGTGAACCAGATGCGCCAGGTGGTCGACGAAATCGTGAGCCACGGCAAGAAGTTCAACATCGGCCTTGAGGCCGGCTCCAAGCCTGAACTCCACGCTGTGCTTGCCACCAACATCGACGAGCACAACCTGATCATCTGCAACGGCTACAAGGATGAGAACTACATTGAGTTGGCGTTGTTGGCGCAGAAGATGGGACGTCGCATATTTCTCGTGGTGGAGAAACTCAACGAACTCCATCTCATTGCGCGCCTTGCCAAGCGCATCGGTGTGCGCCCCAACATCGGCATCCGCATCAAACTGTCGAGTTCCGGCAGCGGCAAGTGGGAAGAGTCGGGTGGCGACCACTCTAAGTTCGGCCTTAACTCTAGCGAACTGCTTGAGGCTGTCGACGCTTTGGCGAAGTACAAGATGGAAGACTGCCTGAAGTTGATACATTTCCACATTGGCAGCCAGATCACCAAAATACGCCGCATCAAGAATGCCCTGCGCGAGGCTACGCAATTCTATGTGCAACTCACCAAGATGGGCTTCGACATTGACTTTATCGACATCGGCGGCGGTCTCGGCGTGGACTACGACGGCACGCGCTCGAGCGCAAGCGAAAACAGCATGAACTACTCCATCCAGGAGTATGCCAACGACGCTATCTCTGCCATTGTCGATGCCTGCGAGAAAAACTCGCTGAAACAACCGAATGTGATTACCGAGTCGGGGCGCTCGCTCTCGGCTCACCACTCTATACTCATCATCGAGACTCTCGAAACCACCCAACTCCCAATCTGGAACGACAATGAGGAGGTTAGCGACCAAGACCACGAATTGGCGCGCGAACTCTACCAGATTTGGGACAAACTCGGCCAGCAGTCGCTGCTCGAAAGTTGGCACGACGCTTTGCAGATACGCGAAGAGGCTCTCGACCGCTTCAGCCTCGGCATGCTCGACCTCCACACCCGCGCACAGATAGAGAAACTCTTCTGGTCGGTGGCGCGCGAGGTCAACGACATTGCCAAGACCATGAAGCATGTGCCGGAGGAATTGCGCATCTCTAAGATGCTTCCCGACAAATATTTCTGCAACTTCTCGCTGTTCCAGTCGCTTCCCGACTCATGGGCCATCGACCAGATGTTCCCCATCATGCCGATTTCGCGCCTCGACGAGAAGCCTACGCGCACGGCAACCATCCAGGATGTGACTTGCGACTCCGATGGTAAGATCAACTATTTCATCTCGAGCCACGGATTCTCCAACGCATTGCCTATCCACCCGATTAAAAACGGCGAGGCGTACTATCTTGGCGTGTTCCTTGTGGGCGCATACCAGGAAATCCTCGGCGACATGCACAACCTCTTTGGCGACACCAATACGGTGCATATCAACGTGTACAAGGACCACTACGAAATCGACCAGATTATCGACGGCGAAACGGTGGCTGAGGTGCTCGACTATGTGCAGTACAACCCGAAGAAACTGGTGCGCAACGTGGAAACGTGGGTTACGCGGTCAATGAAGCAGGGCAAAATCACCCCCGAAGAGGGTCGCGAATTCTTGAGCAACTACCGTTCGGGTCTCTACGGCTATACATATCTCGAAAAGGACTAAGACGATGGCATTCCGCTACTTTATGCACTTGGCATACAATGGTGCGCCCTATCACGGGTGGCAGCGCCAGCCCAATGCGTGCAGCGTGCAGGAGGAGTTGGAGAAGGCTTTGTCGACGGTGTTGCGGCAACCGATTGCCGTGACTGGCGCCGGACGCACCGACACGGGAGTGAACGCGCGCTGCATGTATGCCCATTTCGACGTGGAGAAGGAAATTGCCGACACCCGTAGGCTGGTGGCTTCGCTCAACAGCATCGTGGGGCGCGACATTGCCGTCTACTCAATTGTTCGCGTGGCCGACGACGCACATGCGCGTTTTGATGCCACGAGCCGCACCTACAAATACTTCATCGGCAAGCAGAAGTCGCCGTTTGGCTACCACTTTGCGTGGACACCGCCCTATGCGCTCGACCTCGAGGCAATGAATGCCGCTGCCGCCCATTTGTTTGACTACACCGACTTTACGAGTTTCAGCAAACTCCACACCGACGTGAAGACCAACAACTGCCGCATCGACTATGCCCGCTGGGACGACGAAGGTGACCGCCTGGTGTTTACCGTAACTGCCGACCGCTTTCTCCGCAACATGGTGCGCGCCATCGTGGGCACGCTCGTCGACGTGGGGCGTCACAAAATCACAGTTGAGCAGTTCTGCCAAATCATCGAGCGCAAGAACCGCTGCGAAGCCGGCACCTCCGTCCCCGGCAACGCCCTCTTCCTTTGGAACATAACTTACCCCTACGAAGTGAAATCGTTACAAGATTAAAAAATACCCATTTGGCAATTGCCAAATGGGTATTTTTGTTGGGTTTTGATGCTACCGTTGGCGCTATTTTGCGGGGCGGATGGTGATGGCATAGCCGCCGCCTTCGCCTTCGTGGATTTTGAGGCGTGATTTTGAGGTCACGTTCTTTGTCTCAATCACATAACTTTGCGGGTTGTTGCGGTAGTGGGCTGTTTTACCGTCGCGATAGATGGTTGCCACATATTTCTTGCCGCTTGGCAGGAAGTCGAGCGAGATGTCGGATGTGCGTGCAGCCTCACCATTGGTGCCGCCCACAAACCATTCCTCTTTGCCCTTGGTCTTGCGAGCCACGGTGAGGTATTCGTAAGGCTCAGCCTCGAGGTAGTAACTCTTGTCCCAGTCCAAAGCCACGTCCTTGATAAACTGGAACGCGTCCATAAACGGAGCGTAGTTTTCAGGCGTGTCGGCTGCCATCTGCAGCGGGCTGTACATGGTCACGTAGAGCGACAACTGGTTGCATATTGTGGTGTTGACCCAACTGTGGTTGTCGGGGCTCATTTTGTTTACGTCCATCTCGAAGATACCAGGAGTGTAGTCCATCGGGCCGCCAACCAAACGGGTGAACGGAAGGATGGTGGTGTGGCTCGGACGGCTGCCGCCGAAGGCCTGGTACTCGGTGCCGCGGGCGCTCTCGTTGCCGATGAGGTTAGGATAGGTGCGGCACAAGCCCGTAGGGCGCACAGCCTCGTGGGCGTTGATCATGATGTGGTAGTCGGCAGCCTTCTGGATGGCATAGAGGTAGTGGTTGTTGATCCATTGGCTATAGTGAGTCTCGCCGCGTGGCACGATGTCGCCCACATAGCCGCTCTTCACGGCGTCGTAGCCGTGGTCGTTCATAAACTTGTAGGCAGCGTCCATGTGGCGCTCATAGTTGCGCACCGATGCCGATGTTTCGTGGTGCATGATCATCTTCACGCCGCGCGATTTTGCGTATTGGTGTACGGCCTCTACATCGAAGTCTGGATAAGGAGTGACGAAGTCAAACACATAATCCTTCGAGTGTCCGTACCAGTCCTCCCAGCCTTCGTTCCAGCCCTCCACGAGGACAGCGTCGAAGCCGTTGTCGGCAGCGAAGTCGATATATTGCTTTGTTTTTTCCGTGGTAGCGGCGTGGCGGCCGTTGGGGCGCACCTTCGAGTAGTCGGTTTCGCCGAGATGCACATTGACAAGGTCGTCGGTATAAGCCCAAGTGCTCTTGCCTGTGATCATCTCCCACCAGATGCCTACATATTTGCATGGTTTGATCCACGATGTGTCGGCAATCTTGCAAGGCTCGTTGAGGTTGAGAGTGATGCGCGAAGCCAGCAGGTTGCGTGCGTCGTCGGTCACTGTCACTGTGCGCCATGGCGAATTGCAAGGAGTTTGCATGTAGCCCTTGTCGCCCTGGCTGTCGGGGTTGAGCCAAGAAGTGAACACGAAGTTCTTGTCGTCGAGGTTGAGGTGCATTGTAGCGTAGTTCACGCAGGCAGCCTCGTGGATGTTGAGAAACAGTCCATCGTCGGTTTTGATAAGCAGTGAAGTCTGCACGCCAGTAGGCGAGAACGACGTTTGCGAAAGGTTTTCGGTGATTGAACTCTCCATGTGGGAGCGGATTTCAGAGAGGCGGCAACGGGTGTACTCATACTCCTGAGTGTCGTAGTCGCCAGGAATCCAGTAAGCGGTGTGGTTGCCCGTCATGGCAAACTCCGAGCGCTCTTCCTTGATTACGAAGTAACTGAGATCCTTCTGCTCCGGCCATTCGTAGCGGAAGCCTACGCCGTCGTCGAAGACACGGAAGCGGATGCCCATGCGGTGTTTGGTGGCCGGTTGGAGCAACTCTACATAGAGTTCGTT
The DNA here is from genome assembly GCA_963615935.1 of [Ruminococcus] lactaris. Taxonomy (GTDB): domain Bacteria; phylum Bacteroidota; class Bacteroidia; order Bacteroidales; family Muribaculaceae; genus Limisoma. The sequence continues at coordinate 15,682 of CAVEIP010000018.1, forward strand.
GTAGTGGTTGCGGATGGCATTTTCCTCGCCCCATACTGGAGTCCAAGTCTCATCGAATGTGGAAGTTTCAGTCTTTGTGGTTTCGAAGCCGTCGAGCAAGTTGTCGCTATTCTTAAGTTCAAGGCCAAGATGGCTTGGCTTTACAATCTCTTTGCCCTTGAACGCCACCGAATAGGTAGGGGTGCCGTTGTCGGCAAGGTTGAAGTCGAGTGTCACCGTTCCCGCCGGCGATTCGACATGTTGTGCAGAAGCAAGCAAGGCGCATGCCGATGCCAACAGAACAAATAAATTTCTCATAGTTGTGTAATTTTGTTGATGTTGCAAAGATAATTGATTGGCGGCATACTATCCCACTATTCGTGTGAATAAGGCGAAGAAAGGATAAAAAGCGGCGCAACATTAATGAAGATATATTAATATTTATCCCTTATATTCGCGATAATTAAAGAAATAACTATATTTCAATATGATTACAGAATATGGTATAGAGGCAAAGTCCAACGCAGAAATAATCTCAGATTTGGGAGGCCGGTTTAAGGAGTATAGGCTTTTCTGCGACCTTACCCAAAAGGAGGTTGCGGAGAAAGCGGGCGTGAGCATTTTCACAATAAGCCAGTTTGAGAAAGGCGACGCCCGCAATATCGGATTCGGAACAATTCTGTCGCTGCTCAGAAGTATTGGATTCCTGGCGGAGGTGGAAAAGTTGCTTCCTTCATTGCCACTGTTGCCAAGTCAAATAAAGAATTCAAGTAAAAAGAAAGAAAGGGTAAGACATGAAAGGTAATGTTGTTGAAGTGCGCATTTTCGCTCAACAACAAGACATCAAGAATGCGGCCAACATCATCGATGAGGTTACAGAGGCTGTCGTAAAATTCCAAATGTATGCAAAATCTGTAGGCGTAAGCGAATATTGGATTAGTAGGATAAAGGAAGTGCTGTCGCTCTCTGTTCTGAATTGATTTTAGCAGATAGGCGAATTTGCACTATCTTTGGATAAGATAGGCTGCGGTTCTGGAAAGCAAAATCCAAGTAAACTTGTTTTGCTTTCCTCTCACCTTGCACTATCTTTGCAGTATAAACGAAAGAGACATGAAAGTAGGTGACATAGTGCGCTACCTCAATGCTGTGGGTGGCGGTAAAGTGACGAGAATAGACGACAAGATTGCATACGTTGAGGAGCCTGACGGCTTTGAGACGCCTGTGCTTATCCGCGAGTGTGTGGTGGTCGACCCCGATGGGGGTATGATGCCTAAGAAGAAGTATGGCAGCAACGAGCCGAGCAAGTACGAGGCTCCAGCGGTGGAGAAACCGAAGCCGCAGGCACCTGTGTCGGAGAACAATGTGCCGCTGGTGGAGACTGCCGAGGGCGATGTGCTCAATGTGGTGCTCGGCTATGAGCCTACGGAGGTGAAACACTTGAACACCACTAAGTTTGATGCTTATCTGGTCAACGACAGCAACTATTATCTCTATGTGGTCTATGCTACGCGCGGCGACGGTCCAGAGTGGACATGCCGCTTTTCTGGTATCGTAGAGCCAAACATCCAGGTGCATCTTGAGGAATTGACCCATGCCGATCTGCCCGAGCGCGAACGCGTGTCGGTGCAGTATGTGGCGTTTAAGAGCGACAAGGCGTTCCGCTTGAAGAACCCCGCAGCGGTTGAGTTCCGCCTCGATGCCACGAAGTTCTACAAGACTCATTGCTTCCACGACAACATGTACTTCGACAATCCTGTGATAGCCTACGACATTGTGAAAAACGACGTGCCTCAGCGCCAGATGGTGATTGACAGCAGCGAGCTCGAGCGCGCGATGCGCGAGAAGAAGGTAGCCGACAAGGCGCGCCGCCCAGTGACCAAGCATCAGGAGGTAAAGTCTAAGGGCGACATCATCGAGGTGGATCTCCACATCGAGCAGTTGCTCGACACCACGGCAGGACTGACCAATACCGACATTATCAACGTGCAACTCAAGGAGTTCCGCCGCGTGATGGACGAGAACGTGAAGCGCCACGGCCAGAAAATCGTGTTTATCCACGGCAAGGGCGAAGGCGTGCTCCGCAAGGCGGTGCTCGACGAACTGAAGCACAAGTATAAAAACTGCGAAGCCCAGGACGCCTCATTCCGCGAATATGGCTTCGGCGCCACGTTGGTGACGGTGCATTAGCCGTATGATAGCATATTTCTCATGCACGGGCAATAGCCGCCGAGTGGCAGAGATGCTTGCCGTCAGACTTGGCGAGAGGCTGATGCAGATTAGCCTCTGCGGCTCTATGCAACCAGTTGCGCTTGCTGAATGCGAGCGCTTGATATTCGTGTTTCCCATTCATTCGTGGGGCTTGCCCAAAGGACTTGCGGCGGTGTTGAGTGGTATGCCAATCAGCGGTACGCCGGCATATTGCTGCATGGTGGCTACTTGCGGCGACGACTGCGGTCTGGCAGAGCGCCAGTGGCGCAAAGTGATGCTTGGGCGCGGATTAAGGGCTGATGCCGCATACTCCGTGCAGATGCCCAACACCTATGTGATTTTTCCAGGTTTTGACGTTGACAAAAAGGACGTTGAGGCGCGCAAACTCGCGGCGGCACCGTCGGCAGTCGATGGCGTAGCGCAGCAGATTGCGGCGGGGGCGAAGGGCGACTTCACCCACCACGGCGCTGCGGCGTGGATTAAGACGCGAGTGATTTATCCGTGGTTTATGAGCGGCATGAGCGACCATAAATTCTCAGCCACCGACGCTTGCACAGGGTGCGGCAAGTGTGCCAAGGCTTGTCCGCTGGGCAACATCTCCATAGACGGCCGCCCGCAATGGCACGGCGACTGCATCAACTGCCTCGCCTGTTACCATAACTGTCCGCGCCATGCCGTGGCCTACGGTAGCCGCACTGCGGGCAAAGGTCAATACGTTTGTAGGCAGAAGTAATAGCGTCAGCGCTCGTAGTTGACAAACGCGTATGGGTAAGGGTTGCGTTCGTCGGCATCGTGGCTCTCGCGGCTCAGCAGCCGCCATTCGCTAATGTCAACCTTCGGGAAAAAAGCGTCGGCGCCGTCGAAATGCGCTTCGATTTCAGTGAGATAAAGCCGTGAAGCATAGTCGATGGCAGCGCGGTAAATCTGTTCGCCACCAATCACAAACACCTCATCCTCGCCCTCCGTGAGACGGAACGCCTCGTCGAGCGACAGGGCAACCTCCACGCCAGGAGCCGTGAACTGCGGGTTGCGTGTCACCACGATGTTGCGGCGGTTGGGTAGCGCCCCCTTTGGCAGAGAGTCGTAGGTGCGGCGTCCCATCACGATGGAGTGCCCCGTGGTCAGCGCCTTGAACCGCTTCAGGTCGGCACTCATGTGGCACAGCAAATCGCCGTTCTTCCCTATAGCACCGTCCTTGCTGACGGCAACGATTATTGATATATTCTTCATCTTTCGGTCTATTATACGGCAACGATGCCCTTGATGTGAGGATGCGGATTGTAGTTCTCGAGCGTGAAGTCCTCATACTTGAAGTCGAAGATGCTCTTCACCTCAGGGTTGATTTGCATCGTGGGCAGTGGACGCGGGTCGCGCTGCATCTGCTCCTTCACCTGCTCGAAGTGGTTGGTGTAGATGTGGGCATCGCCGAGCGTGTGTACGAAGTCGCCCGCCTTGAGGCCAGTCACCTGAGCCACCATCATGAGCAGCAGGGCATAGGAGGCAATGTTGAACGGCACGCCGAGGAAGATGTCGGCGCTGCGCTGGTAGAGTTGCAGGCTGAGACGTCCGTCGGCCACGTAGAACTGGAAGAACGCGTGGCATGGCGGCAGGTTCATCTTCTTCAGGTCAGCCACGTTCCAAGCGCTCACGATGATGCGCCGCGAGTCGGGGTTATGCTTGATGGTCTCCACCGCCTCAGTAATCTGGTCGATAAATCCGCCGTCGTAGTCAGGCCACGACCGCCACTGATATCCGTAGATATGGCCGAGATTGCCGTCGGGGTCAGCCCATTCGTTCCAAATGCGCACGCCGTTTTCTTGCAGATAGTGCACATTGGTGTCGCCGCGCAAAAACCACAACAATTCGTGGATAATCGACTTCAGGTGAAGTTTCTTGGTTGTGAGAAGCGGAAAACCGTCGGCCATGTCAAACCGCATTTGATAGCCGAACACGCTCTTCGTGCCCGTGCCCGTGCGGTCGCCCTTCATTGTGCCGTGCTCCATAACGTGGTGGAGCAAGTCTAAATATTGTTTCATCTTTATTGTCTGTTATATTCCTTCAATGTAGATTGCTTTTTCGGGGGTGGCGGGGCAGGCGTATTCACACTTGCCGCAGCCTATGCATTGGCTGACGTTGACCTGCGGCACGAACGTTTCGCCGTGTTCGACCATCTCGATTGCCCCAGTGGGACACTTGCGGGAGCAGAGTCCGCACTCCACGCCGTCGGTCTGCGTGACGCAGTTGCGGAGCATAAATGTGGCTTTGCCCACTGCGTGGCGCTGCTTCTCGGCAAGCGAGAGCGGCTTGAGCACGCCGTCGGGACACACTGTTGTGCAGACGTTGCATTCGTGTAGGCAGTAGCCCAGACTGTAGTCGAGGTGAGGCTGAAGCACGTGGAGCATCCCGTAGTGCGTTGCCGATGGCTGGATTATTGACTGCGGACATTTGCTCACGCAGAGTTGACAGGCGGTGCAGTGCTGCAGAAAACTCTCCCTTGAGGTGGCTCCCGGTGGCACAACGGCTTTCTTGCGCTCTGGCGCTTTGCCCTGCTCCACCGTCTTGACCGTATTCTCTGCCTTAGCCACGATGCCCCCCACGGCAGCGATGCCGAGGAAGCCTAGAAATCGACGGCGACCGCGGTCGGTGGTGTTGGTTGGTGTCAATTTCTTGGGTCTCATCTGTCGCACAGTCGTTTTGCAGCGCTTTCGCGTGCCTTGTCAATAATCAGTGATATGTGGGCCATCTGCTGGGGGATGGCTATGCCTTGCGGGCAGCGTGGCACACACTTGCCGCAGCCTATGCAGAAAAATGCCGACTGTCGGCGGTCGAGCGCCTTCATGCGGCGGCTGAACTCCTTGGCACGGACGGCAAATCCGTCGGTTGTGGTGTCGCCATAGGCATTGGGGAGCATGTCGTCGTCGATGAGTGCGTTGTGGACCATGAAATTCTCGGGTATGTTGATGCCGTAGGGGCAGGGCAGACACTGCTTGCAGTCCACGCAGTGGATGCGTTGGTTTGCCAAATAGGACTGTAGTGCCTGTTGCCACACCTTTGTCTCCTTGTCGCTGAAATTGGCGCCGAGCGACATCGCTACGATGTCTTCGCCGAGCATTTGCATATCGGCAGGACTGTCGATGATGGCTGTTACACCGTCCTGGCAGGCTGCGGCACGTAGCGCCCAACTGGCAATAGAACGGTCGGGGAAGGCTCCGTAGAGCACATCGGTGGCATCGCCGTTGAGCGAACGCAGCATGCCGTCCTTGGTTGGGTTTGTCACAAACACGCCTTTGCTGGCATCGCTTGCGGCAAAGATGGCGCTGCTCTGCGCTCCGTTCATGCGGATGTCGTCGAGAGCATTGTAGGGGAGTCGGAAAAAGTCGAAACCGTCCGATTCGAGAAGGTCGGAGAGGAAATCCTCCTCGCCGATATAGTCAACGCCGAGATGGCGGATTTTGCCTTCGGCTTTCATCTGCAGCAGATAGCGGAGCACGCCGCCCTGAAGATAGACTTCGGAGTATTTGTCCTCGTTGCCGATGGTCTGCAGGCTGTAGTAGTCGATATGGTCGGTGCGGAGCAGTCGCAACTGCGCCTCGAAGATGGTTCGCGCATCGTCGGAGCCCGCGATGTTCCATGTGGGCATCGATGTGGACAATCGATAACTGTTGCGCTCACGTGAAGCCAACGCTTCGCCAAGCATCCGTTCGCCATCGCCGTCGCAGTATGCCCAAGCAGTGTCAAACAAGGTGGCGCCGGCATCGGCGGCTTTCTGCACCATCTTGATGCAGTCGGCACTCATCTTCCCGCCTGTCTTGGGCATCGACATCGTGGAGATGGCCAGCGGCGGCAAACTGTCGGCAAGCGCCTCTATCTCACGGCTAGGGAGATGCGGCAACGCCTTAGGAACAACGGCATTGCCCGTAAGACGGCGAGTGGCGTCGTCCTTGCTCCGGCAACCCGTCACACTGGCGGCAGCCACCGTGGCCACTGCCACAGCGCTGCGGCGCAGCCATTCGCGTCGCGACATTATGTTGTTGTGCTCGTCCATCCCGTCAAAGTTAAGCATTATCCGTGAGTCCGCCAACCGGCAATGCCGATTTCTCGGCGATACCTCTACATGTGCATCTCCATGTGCTTGGCAATGGCGGCGGGGATGCGGAGGTAGCCCGATGCCCATTCGCCGCTCCATTCCGACTCGTAGCGGAGGTGGTAGCGCCCAGGGCGAAGCGTGTCCATACAGGAGAATTTCACTATGCAGTTTTGCGGATTGACCTCAGCGATGCGGTCAACAACGCGCTTTTCGATGATTTTGATGTCGTGGTCGATGACCGTGATGGCGCAGTTAATCTGGCAGTCGATAGTGTCGACAGCCACGCCGTGGCGCACCCACTCGAGGCGGCCCTCGCTGTCGGTTGTTACTTCAATGTGCTTGCCGCCGTCGTCGCTGCCAATCACGCCGTGCGCAAAAAAGGTGCGCGCCTCGCCCTTGTCGCTCGGACGCATCATAAGCACGATAAGCGCCACCGCCACAGTGAGGGCGATGACGTAAAACTCCAGCGAACCGATAAATAAAATCATTGACGGACGTGTTAGCAAGCGTCGTTGGTTGTTATGCCATGCTCGTAGAGGTATTCCGGCGCAATGTCAGCACCGTTGGCCCAAAATAAGGTCTGGTCCAGACCGAATTGGATGAACTTGTTTTTATCTTTCAATTCGCTGAATGCTGGATATTTAAGGAGAGGAGTCAGGTCGACCTTTTTCTTTGCGCCATCGTTGAAAGTGCAAAGGATGGTGTAGTCGCCCAAATAGTCTACGTCTTTTACTGTCAAAATCATAGCCTTTTGTTTTTTATCGTTCAACTTTCTTTATTGTTTCTCCTCTTTGGGCTTTGCCCCAAAGTTCCATAATTTCATCTTCATGACTGTCGATGAACTTGTTTATCATATTGAGCGTCTTAGACTTTATGCGACCCTCGACAATTCTGTCCTTTATAGTTATTGTGCAGTCGCCCTCACCGCTCCTTATGTGGATGTGAGGAGGATTGTGGTCGAATGCGTAGATATAAATCAGAATTCCTTGTATAACATAAACGGCTCCCATATGATTGGTTTTATTTTTTTTGTAAAGATAGCATTTTTATGGATTATGTGTTAAATTTGCGGTTAACTAAAATATTAGGCTTATGAAAAGATCTACAATTTTCTTGTTGTGTGCATTGACGGCTGCGTCCGCCTTTGCAGACGACTATGCAACCGACGGTTCGGGCAAGGCTTACACTCTTGAGTCTTTGTCGGCAATCAGTGGTAGTGGTGTGACAAAAGACGGAAAGGTCTACACCATGGCAAACAGTGTGACTATCGCCGCGGGCGACAAGTTTACCATCGAAAGTGGCGCAACAATCAAGATGGGCGACGCTGTGGAGTTGCGCATC
>CAVEIP010000018.1:23306-26908 GCA_963615935.1 [Ruminococcus] lactaris
GCGGCGATGCAAATATGGCTGTCGACGATAACAGCCGTGTGCTTGTAACCCGCAACGCCGACACCGACGAACCTAAAGGCATCGTGCTCGCGGGCGAAGGTGAGCAGCCAGCAGCGTTCAACAACTTCGACTTCGAGTATGCAGGATTGCGCAACCTCTCTGTTGCGGGCTTCAACGTGAAGAACTGTACGTTCCGCTACAACAACGGTAAGCAGACATCGGTGGGCGCTCTTGGCCTCGGTGTGAACGGCGCTTGCTTTGAGATTGTCGACTGTACGTTTGAGTACAACACCGTGCCTGCCATCGGTGGCGCTGCCAATGCGGCAAACGGTGTGGCAATCTACAACAGTGTGTTTACCGACAACAACACCGCCAACTCCAACAAGCCTCAGATTAACCTTACTGTGGGCGGCGACAACTATATCGTGATTGATGGTTGTAAGGTTACTGGTGCACAGCGCACAATGGTGGGCGGCATCGCTATCGCAAACATGATTGGCATCGAAGGCGACAACTACGTTTATATGGAGGACAACGAAATCCGCGACAACCGCTACGGCGTTACCTTCTACGGCGCTTTGAACGCAACGATGATTTCCAACAAAATCATCGACAACAAGTATGCTGCCAGTGCAATGGCAGGTGGTGCAGGTATTTCTACCTACGCCTATGCCGGCAACCCAAACCTTATGGCTGCGCGCAACACCATCAGCGGCAACATGTGGGGCGTGTGTGTGATTGGCGGCGAAACCATCAACTTCGGTAAAACTGCCGACAAGACTGCCGACGACTACAATGAAGGTCACAACGTGTTCTCCGACAATGGTAACGGTGGCGCGCTCTATGACCTCTACAACAATTCTGCCCTTACGATCTACGCTCAGGGCAACAAGTGGGGCGTCGACGAGCAAACTGCCGAAAAGATTGAGACAGTGGTCTACCACAAAGCCGACAACGCATCGCTCGGTGAGGTAATCTACACTCCAGCATGGGACGGCGAGGGTGCTGTGGCGCGCATCGACAGCGACGTGAAGGCGCGTTACGCTAACGGCAAGGTTATTGCCGACGGCGCTGCGATTGAGGTGTACAGCACAAGCGGTAAGCTCGTGGCAAAGACAACTGGTGTTGCCGACCTCAATGCGTTTGCCAAAGGTGTATACGTAGTGAAGGTGTCGACTGCCGACGGCGCAACTACATTGAAGTGCATCAGATAGGAATCTGACTGACATAGCAAAACAGAAACGGGTCGAGCGCGATGCTCGACCCGTTTTGTTTAGGTCTTCGTTTCGTTGATGTCTACACGTTGAAGCGGAAGTGCATGATGTCGCCGTCCTGCACGATGTACTCCTTGCCCTCGATGCCGATTTTGCCGGCCTCGCGGCACTGGCTCTCGCCGCCGAGAGTGATGTAGTCGTCGTATTTGATTACCTCAGCGCGGATGAAGCCCTTCTCGAAGTCGGTATGGATAACACCGGCACACTGCGGAGCCTTGCTGCCTTTGTGATAGGTCCATGCGCGCACCTCAAGCGGTCCTGCGGTGAAATAGGTTTCGAGGTTGAGGAGATGGAAAGCCGAACGGATGAGTCGCGACACGCCCGACTCCTTCAAGCCGATTTCTTCGAGAAACATCTGACGCTCTTCGTATGTCTCAAACTCGGCAATCTCCGACTCCGTCTGTGCTGCCACGATGAGGATCTCTGCATTCTCGTCCTTGGTGGCTTCGCGCACCATGTCGACGTATTTGTTGCCATTGACAGCCGACTTGTCGTCGACGTTGCACACATAGAGCACAGGCTTGTTGGTCAAGAGGAAAAGGTCGTGGGCAGCGTGCTGCTCGTCCTTGGTGTCGAAGGTCACTGTGCGCGCCGGCTTGCCCTGGTCGAGAGCCTCCTTGAAGCGGCAAAGCACCTCATACTGGATTTTGGCTTGCTTGTCGCCGCCGGTTTGCGCTTGCTTCTGTACGCGGGTAATGCGGCTTTCGATGGTCTCGAGGTCCTTCAACTGGAGTTCGTAGTCGATGATTTCCTTGTCGCGCACAGGGTTGACAGTGCCGTCTACGTGTACCACGTTAGGGTCGTCGAAGCAGCGGAGCACATGGATGATAGCGTCAGTCTCGCGGATGTTGGCGAGGAACTTGTTGCCGAGGCCTTCGCCCTTCGAAGCGCCTTTCACGAGGCCGGCGATGTCGACAATCTCCACGGTGGCAGGCACGATGCGCTGCGGATTGACGATGGCTGCAAGTTTGTTGAGGCGGTCGTCGGGCACGCTGATCACGCCGACGTTAGGCTCAATTGTGCAGAAAGGGAAATTTGCCGACTGCGCCTTGGCGTTCGACAGACAGTTGAAAAGGGTGGACTTGCCAACGTTTGGAAGTCCGACAATACCACATTGTAAAGCCATATTATAATTTTGTTTTTGTCAGAATTTCTGCAAAGTTACGAAAAATCGAGGGGAACTTATCTAATTTCTACAGTTTCTTGCGGGGGAAGGCGTCGATGAAACTGCTGGGGGTGATGTTGATGATTGAGGCGTGGCGGCTCTCGGCGTAGTCGCGGATTGTGTGGTAGGAGCGGAAGGCGATGTAGAAACTATGCACAATCTGGTGCAGCGGATAGTTCATATACTCCGTGCTTACGCGGGTTTTCTCGCCTTCGGAGTCTTTGTAGAAATGCGGCTGGATCGACACCACATGGTTGTCGTCGTCCACGCTGATGGTCTTCATCCACGAGTGGTCGGCGCCTGCCACATAGATTTTCTTGTAGCCCTTTGCCACGGCGAGCATGAGCGACGGAATGAGCACGTTGCGCGGGCGTGGCATGCCGAGGTTGAGGCGGTAGAGCAGATGGCTAACCCAGCGGTTGCCCTCCACTGGGGTGAGGTTGTAACGCTCCACAGTGATATTCGCCTTGCCTTGGACTTCGGCTGGCACTTTTGCCTTTACGGGCACCATAAGCGTCAATGGCCAGTCGGCGCCGGCGATGTTCTGCCACAGCGACGTTACGTTTGGATTGCCCTGGGGGTTGAAGAAATGCGGGTCGGCGAGCACATAGTAGTCTGGCTTCAACTGGCTGAAAACCGGCGTGTTGGCTGCAAAGTTCACCGCCAATAGTTTCCGCTCCGAGAGAAAGTTGGAGTGGTTCGCAATGGTCTGGTTGAGCGACGGGCCGTTGCCCAGCACCACCAGTTCGTCGCCCACCGCCGCCGAGCACGAAACCGTAGCCTTACGCGATTTTATCAACACCTTGGCAATGCTTGCCAACGACTGTCCGACCGCCCCAAAGGCAGTCGCCAAAGATTCGAGTTTACCCATTTAAGCGTTTGATTAATAAAGAAGCGTGTGGCTGAAGGAGTCACACGCTTGTTGTTTTTTCGGTAATAATAAGATATCTTATTTTACTTTTGCTGCCAATTCAGCACCTGCTTTGAATTTAACTACCTTCTTTGCAGGGATAGTGATTTTTTCTTTAGTAGCAGGGTTGATACCAGTTCTTTCACCTTTTTCAACAACAGCGAATGTTCCGAAGCCGATGAGAGCCACTTTGTCGTCTTTAGCCACTGCTTCTGCGATAGCGTCGAGGGTTGCGTCGAGAGCGCTTTTTGCT
>CAVEIP010000018.1:26918-28109 GCA_963615935.1 [Ruminococcus] lactaris
GCATTGATTAATTCTGCCTTATTCATAATAATTTATTTAGGTTTATAGATTTAATGACAAATGTATGCTTTTCTAATTAATAAAACAACAAAACACCAAGAAAAAATTAAAAAAAGGATATTTTATTTAAATAATTTGTTAAACGCGTCAACATTTGTGCCTATCGGCGGGCGGAAAGGCTTGTTTTTATGCGATTGATGGTGGTTGGCGACAAAAAAATTGCATAAAATTTGCAAGGAATAAAAAAACACACTATCTTTGCAACGCTTTTGGGACGATGAGTCTCAGAGGTTAGGATTGTCTTATGGTGTAATGGTAGCACTGCAGTTTTTGGTTCTGCCTGTCCTGGTTCGAATCCGGGTAAGACAACTCACAGGAAGGAGCGATTTTCGAATCGCTCCTTTTTGTTTGTGTCTAGTCGGGGAGGATTGGCAACTTTGTCGGGCCGCTTGTCCAAATCGCCTCATCGAGGCTCGCTCATTCGCTCCATGCTTTTCTTGTGTTGTGATTTTTATTCTATCCAAGACTTTTCCTACTGAGCCACTAAGAATCTCACTCTATCCGAAATTTATTGCAAATTTGCAGAAAATTTCGATTTGGGATGGCGCTCTATCCGAAATTTACTGTAAATTTGCAGTAAATTTCGGATAGGATGGTAAAGGATACTTATATCGATAGGCCAATTTATTTGCAGAAACTTGTCAATCGGCGGGACAACGGCGAAGTGAAGATTATAACGGGCACGCGTCGTTGCGGCAAGTCGTGGCTTCTAAAGAAGGTGTATTATAACTATTTGATTAGCCAGGGCGTTGCTGACAAAAACATCATCAGAGTGTCGTTTGACACCGATGAGGACCTCCTTGGGGAAGATATGACGGATCCGGTGGTGCTGAAGCGCTACTTGTATTCGCAGATTGTAAGTGATGCGGAAAACTACTATGTCTTTCTTGATGAAATTCAGTTGGTCGACGGTTTCGAACGCATTGTTAACGGTCTTAATGCGTACGACAATGTGGACGTTTACATTACTGGCAGCAACTCGAAGTTTCTTTCGAGCGATCTGAACACAATCTTTCGAGGAAGGGGAGATGAAGTGCGGGTTTACCCGTTGTCGTTCAAGGAATTTTGTATCGGCCGCACAGAAACTGTCGGTGAACTTTGGAAAGAATACTACACCTATGGCGGTATGCC
>CAVEIP010000019.1:0-24303 GCA_963615935.1 [Ruminococcus] lactaris
CCTCATGTCTGACCAACAGAAGCAAGGTCTACAAAAGTTGGATTTGGCGACAGGACAACTGACCACTGTCACAACAGCCTACGGCTCGGAATATGACGCCAAAATCATCGACAACGGAAACACTATCGTGTACCGCGAAAATCAAATAGGCAAAGACAAACTCAAGAAGCAGTCGCTCAAGTCGGTCAACCTTCAGAGCGGCGAAACCGCTACAATCGTTGAAGCCACTCGCGACCTTCAAGGCGTGGCAGTAGGCGGCAACGTGGTTTACGCTGTGAAGAAAGGCAAACTCGCCACCAAGGCGTACAACAACGCCAAGGCAGACAAGTCGACCCCAGTGGCCTATGTAGAGTACGGCCAACTGATGATTAGCCGCAACGGCAAAGCCACCCGCTTGTCGCCTAACGGCACAGAGGGACAAAGTTACTTGTGGCCATCCGTTTCGCCCGACGGCACAAAGGTGGTCTACTACCTTGCCGGCTCGGGAGCCTACACCTGCAACATCGACGGTAGCAACGTGCAATTTCTCGGCACCCTTCGCGCAGCGAAATGGTATAACAACGACATCGTTGTGGGCATGCTCGACCGCGACAACGGCGAATATGTCACCTCGTCGGAAATCATTGCCTACTCAGCCGACGGCAAAGAGAAGCAAGTGCTCAGCGACGCTACAGCCGTGGCAATGTATCCAACCATATCGGCCAACGGCGAAAAGATTGCTTTCTCCACACCAAGTGGCGAAGCATACATTATTAATGTAAAAACCAAATAGACATGAAGAGCAGACTATTGATAGCATCCGCAATCGTGGCACTCACCTACGGAACAGCATATGCCGGCAAAACAGCCGACCAAGTCCGTGTCTACATCAACCCAGGTCACGGCAGTTGGACCGGCAACGACCGTCCTTGCCAGACAATCGGCCGTCAGCCGTACAACATTGAGAATGTAGACACCACAGGTTTCTTTGAGTCGAACACCAACCTCCACAAGGGATTTGCCCTGCTCGACAAACTCGTAGCGGCAGGTGTGCCTTTCGACCGCACAAAGAACCAAACCAACGACAACCCTACACGCGTAGGCGCAGCGCTCGACCTCTCGCAACACATTGTGATGTCGCACGTCAAGGCAGGTCCTTACCCAGCAGCCAAGGGCGACGACAACGGTCCGTACAACCGTCCGCTGTCTGAGATCCGAGAAGAGGTGGAAGCCAACAACTTCGACGTGTTTATCTCCATCCACTCCAACGCTGCAGGTGAAGGTTCAACAACCAACTACCCTCTGTTCCTATTCCGCGGTAAGGACGACGAAACCTACGCAGCAGGCGACAGCAAGGCTATGGCACAACACATTTGGCCTTATGCCTTCAGCAATGCCCACCAGCAGTGGTCGTACTACAGCCTCACCAACGCAAACGTTCGCGGTGACGTAGACTTCTACGGTGGTGGCTCTGAAACAGAAAACAACGGCACCAAGTATATGGGCTACCTCGGCGTGTTGAAACACGGTGTACCGGGATTCCTCGTTGAAGGATATTTCCACACTTATCAACCAGCCCGCCAGCGCGCACTCAACGACGATGTTTGCCGCCACGAAGGTCACCAGTATGCCCGCGGTCTCATTGACTATATGGGATGGACGGCAGAAAAGACCGGTACAATCTACGGCATCGTTCGCGACCTGCACGAGAAGTTTACCGACGCTCTCTACAAACCAATGGCACGCACCAACGACGTGTACAAGCCATTGAACGGTGTGACAGTGAAACTGCTCAAGAACGGCGCAGAAGTTGCAACATACACAACCGACAATGAATGGAACGGTGCATTCGTCTTCGACAACATCGAGCCGGGCGAATACACATTGTCATACTCAGCCGAAGGCTACAAGGCAGCCACTGAGGAGTATACAGCCCCATTCACGGTAACTGCCAACGAGACTAACTACATCAGCGCGTTCCTCGAGTCAGAGAACTATGTGCCTCCTACAGTGACCTACGAGAACTATCCTGACGAACTTTCAGGCAACAAGGGTTACGGCGTACCTGAAGAGTACAAGATGACGGCAAGCGAAGAAATCAGCCCATTGGCAACACAATTGGCCGACAAGACTGTCCGCCGCCAGATTATCCGCAAGGGTCACTTGTATGTGCTTGCTCTCGATGCAACCAACGAGCCACACATCTACAACGTGAACCTCGCCGACAATTCAGTGACTGAAATCTCTACTGCCGGCACAACGCTCGACAACAACCGCGAGTTGAAGATTTCCGACATCGCCTTCACTTCCGACAACGTACTCGTTGCCTCAAGTTACGGCGAGAACCAATACAGCGACTCACAAGTGGCCGATGGCGACGTTAGAGGTTCGGTGGCTATCTACAAATGGGCAAACGACGACAATGGCCAGCCAACAGGCGACGCTACAGAGTGGTTCACCTCGCAGAACTCCGGCAACTACTACAATGCCAAGACTGGTCAGACTCTCGCCTACTCCGGCACATCGGAAGAAGGCTCGGCTATGGTTACAGCACAGACCATCGGTAGTTCAACATCTATGCGCTTCATCGAGTTTGGCGTTTCCAATGGCACATTGGCTACAACCACATTCATCAACAAGGACGTATCTGCCGACTCAAACTACACGGCAAACAAACTTGGCTCTGACTATCAATTGGTTGTTTCTCCGTTGGCCGACAATCAATACGTGATTGACGGTTCGCTCACCAACCCGATTGAATGGCAAACAGCAAGCAACAACACCGACGCTCCGCTGATGGGCCAAATCAGCTCAACGCTGATGGAAGCAGCAGAGAATGGCGCTACATTCTTCAAATATGCCGACCACAGCATGATGGTTTCTCCAGCAATTGAGGATGGTAAGGTGACCGGTGTGAAACTGTTTGACGTGACCAAAGGTTTCGACTACGCTATGGAAGTGAAAGCCACTGGCGCAACAGTTGAGCCAGCCGCTGCAACCTACGCAACAGCCGTTGGTGAAGTGGTAACAACCAAGGACGCCGACGAAAAGATCATCGACGCCAACATCAACCTCTACCTCGTGCGCGACGGCAAGGTGACCACATTCACTACCTCAGGCGTTGACCAACCAGTTGTACGCTACGAATATGCTTACGACCTCGTGCCTACTATCGGCGAAACAGAATCTACATTCACATTCAAGTCGACAGGTGCGGCTCCAGAAGCAGCAATCGTGTTCAAGAATGTTGAAACAGGCGATGTAATCGGTTATGCAAGCCTCGGCGCAATCGAGGAAGGCGAACAATCGAAGACCATCGACAACGACATGATTCCTGAAGGCGAAGTGGCATGGGCTGTAGAAATCGCCAACCGTGGCGCTGCCAAACCGACTAAGGTCGCTACAGTAGAAGGCTTCAAGAAGGCTCGCGGTATTGTCATCGACAACACTCCTACAAGCAAGTTCTTCGGCCAGATTTACATTGCCAACTGTAATGCAAACGACAACTTCGAGAAGGGTGTCTACATCTTCGACCGCAAACTCAACCACAGCGAGCATGCTTACGGCGCTAACGGCTACGCCGCTGCACACACAGCATCGCCTTATCGCTTAGGTATCAACGAGAACGGTGTGGTATTTGTTTCCGACTGGAACGACCCAACTTCAGGAATCCGTCTGCTCGACCCTGCAAACCTCAGCGCCGACCCAACAGCGGCTCTTCCTGAACTCTTCCAATATGCTACCCGCCAAAGCAACGGCGGTTTGCTCGATGCAAACGGCAACTACATCGGCGGTTCAACAACAGCAGCCGCTATCTACGGCACTGGTGAGAACACCAAACTCTACACCTTCGATGAGGACGCAAGCAACGTAATCTTCCGCTACGACCTCGGCACAGCCCTCACTTGGAACCAGGTTCCATCAGCCAACCTTGGCCACAACATGATGGACAACACCAACGTGGAACTCGTGCCAGACGGCAACGGCCTTTGGGTTGCACAAACCCGCGGTGCTGGCAACAACGCATCCAACTGTCCTTCGTTTGTCTACATCGACAACGACGGCAACGTACTCTTCAACTCTGGCTCAATTGCTGAAGACCTCTCCGGCACAAACGGTAGCGGCCTTGCAATCTCCAAGGACAAGAAGACATTGGTTGTAGCCGATGCTGACAGCAACTTGGCTGTGTTCAGCGTAACATGGAACGACAAGACTCCATCGTTGAAGTACGAATACACTGTCAAGACCAACGGTACAACTACCAACCAGATGCAGTTTGACTACGCAGGCAACCTCTACGTGCTCAACCAAAACGCTCTCCAAGTATGGGCATTGCCTACCGACAACGCTGTCGTTGACACGCCTGCCGCAGAGACAATCACCGTACGTCAGGACGGCGTGAAGAACGTAGTTGCATCGGCAGTCAAGGTTTATCCTAACCCTGCTACCGACGTAGTAACAGTTGAAGCAACCGAGGCTGTCGACAATATCGCAGTCTACAACCTGTCGGGTGCCGCTGTCAACGCAAGCAGCAACATCGAGGGCAACCGCGCCACTATCAACGTGAGCGACCTCGCCGCTGGTATCTACTTCGTGAAGATCAACAACGGTAAAGCCGTAAGAATCATCAAGAAATAGTAATTCCCTAAAATTCTATCCAAGGGCAGCCGCAATTTGTGGCTGCCCTTTTTTGCTATCCGTCACCGCTTCTTTAAAAACAATCTGTCATAAAAAAGCGCAAATTAATTACGATTTCTTTTTGCAGTGTCATTTTTAATGAGTAATTTTGCATCGTTAAAAACGAAAAATTAAGATTAATGATACAGACTAATTCAATTTCTCTAAGCATTATTCTTCTATCTGGGTCAATTATTATTGAATCGGAGTAGAAGGGTTTTGCCGTGTGGGACAATTTGAATAGTCAACGCTACAAACCTTTCTGACAAACAAGAAAGGTTTTTTTATTTTATAGGATTATGGACAATAAATTGTTTATCTTCGACACCACCCTTCGCGACGGCGAACAAGTGCCAGGCTGCCAACTCAACACAGTTGAGAAGATTCAGGTGGCAAAAGCGCTGGAGCAGTTGGGAGTGGATGTCATTGAAGCAGGCTTCCCAGTGTCGAGCCCAGGCGATTTCAACTCAGTGATTGAGATTTCGAAAGCGGTTACATGGCCCACTATCTGCGCGCTTACCCGCGCCGTGGAAAAGGACATCGACGTGGCTGCCGAAGCACTGAAGTTTGCCAAGCACAAACGCATCCACACAGGTATCGGCACATCCGACTCGCACATAAAATACAAATTCAACTCCAATCGCGAGGAGATAATCGAGCGCGCCGTGGCAGCCGTGAAGTATGCCCGCCGCTATGTCGACGACGTGGAATTCTATGCCGAAGACGCTGGCCGCACCGACAACGAGTATTTGGCACGCGTGGTTGAAGCAGTAATCAAGGCCGGAGCCACAGTGGTCAACATCCCCGACACCACTGGCTACTGCCTACCGTCGGAATACGGCGAGAAGATAAAGTACCTCATCGACCACGTTGACGGTGTGGACAAGGCCATAATCTCCACCCACTGCCACAACGACCTCGGCATGGCCACAGCCAACACAATGAGCGGTGTGCTCAACGGCGCACGCCAGGTGGAAGTGACCATCAACGGCATCGGCGAGCGTGCCGGCAACACTGCCCTCGAGGAGATTGCGATGATTATCAAGTGCCACAAGAACATCGACATTGACTGCAACATAAACACTCAGAAGATTTATCCCACAAGCCGCATGGTGTCGAGCTTGATGAATATGCCGGTGCAGCCCAACAAGGCCATCGTGGGACGCAACGCCTTTGCCCACTCTTCGGGCATCCACCAGGACGGCGTGCTGAAAAATGTGCAGACCTACGAGATTATCGACCCGCACGATGTGGGCATCGACGACAACGCAATCGTGCTCACCGCCCGCAGCGGCCGCGCAGCGCTGAAAAACCGTTTGTCGATACTCGGCGTGAAGCCGTCGCCTGAGAAACTCGACCAAATTTATGAGGAGTTTCTCAAACTCGCCGACAAGAAGAAGGATATCAACGACGACGACATTCTTATTCTTGCAGGTGTGGACCGCACAAACAACCACCGCATCAAGTTAGACTACCTCCAGGTTACCAGCGGCGTGGGCATCCGTCCTGTGGCAAGCATCGGACTTAACATCAGCGGCGAGAAGTTTGAGGCAGCGGCAAGCGGCAACGGTCCAGTCGACGCAGCCATCAATGCCCTCAAGCGCATCATTGAGCGCACAATGACCATCAAGGAATTCACCATCCAGGCCATCAGCAAAGGCAGCAACGACGTGGGTAAGGTGCACATGCAAGTGGAATACAACGGACACATTTATTATGGCTTTGGCGCGAACACCGACATCATAGCGGCGTCGGTCGAAGCATATATCGATTGCATTAACAAATTTAAAGACTAAAATATCCTATAAAACAATGAACACTCTTTTCGACAAGATTTGGGACAAGCACATAGTGCAAACCGTCGACGACGGTCCTACTCAATTATATATCGACCGCCTCTACTGCCACGAGGTTACCAGCCCACAGGCTTTCGACGGTCTGCGCAAGCGCGGCATCAAGTGTTTCCGTCCAGACCAGATTGTCTGCATTCCTGACCACAACACTCCTACCCACGACCAGGACAAGCCTATCGAGGAGCCAATCTCTCGTGCACAGGTCGACACTCTGGAGCGCAATGCCAAGGAGTTTGGCGTGACTTACTACGGCATGATGCACCCTAAGAACGGCATCATCCATGTGGTTGGTCCAGAGCGCGGACTCACGCTTCCGGGCATGACCATCGTTTGCGGCGACTCGCACACGTCGACCCACGGCGCTATGGGTGCTGTGGCATTTGGCATCGGCACCAGCGAGGTGGAGATGGTAATGGCGTCGCAATGCATCCTGCAAGCGCGTCCGAAAACCATGCGCATCACTGTCGACGGCAAACTCGGCAAGGGCGTTACCGCAAAGGACTTGGCACTCTACATGATGTCGAAGATGACCACAAGCGGCGCTACGGGCTACTTCGTTGAGTATGCCGGCGAGGCTGTAAAATCGCTATCGATGGAAGGCCGCCTCACTCTCTGCAACCTCTCAATCGAGATGGGCGCACGCGGCGGTATGGTTGCCCCCGACGAAACTACATTCGAATACATCAAAGGCCGCGAATTTGCACCTAAGGGCGAAGCATGGGACAAGGCTCTCGCCTACTGGAAGACGCTGAAGAGCGACAACGATGCGGTGTTTGACAAAGAAGTAAAATTTGACGCTGCCGACATCGAGCCGATGATTACCTACGGCACCAACCCAGGTATGGGTACTGGCATCACTAGCAGCATCCCTGCCACCGACAATCTCTCGGAGGCAGAAAAGACTTCATTCCTAAAATCGCTCAACTATATGGGCTTTGCGCCTGAAGAGAAACTGCTCGGCAAGAAGGTCGACTACGTGTTTCTCGGAGCCTGCACCAACGGCCGCATAGAGGACTTCCGCGCATTCGCCTCGCTGGTGAAGGGCCACAAGAAAGCGGAATCGGTAACGGCATGGCTCGTACCTGGCTCGTGGGAAGTTGACCGCCAAATCCGCGAAGAGGGTCTGGACAAAGTCCTTGCAGAAGCGGGATTCGAAATCCGCCAGCCTGGATGCTCGGCTTGCTTGGCCATGAACGACGACAAGATTCCTGCTGGAAAATATTCAGTATCGACAAGCAACCGCAACTTCGAGGGACGTCAGGGACCTGGCAGCCGCACAATGCTCGCAAGTCCGCTGACTGCCGCTGCTGCCGCCATCACAGGCGAAGTGACCGACCCACGCAAATTTTTATAAACCGCTACAATCATCAAAGAAATGAAACAGAAATTCGACATCATACAAAGCACCTGTGTGCCTCTTCCACTGGAGAACGTAGACACCGACCAGATTATCCCGGCTCGTTTTCTCAAAGCCACTACCCGCGAGGGTTTTGGCGACAACTTGTTCCGCGACTGGCGTTACGACAAGCAAGGCAACAAGATTGACTCTTTCGTGCTCAACGACCCTAAATACGGCGGCCAGATTCTGGTTGCCGGCAAGAACTTCGGTTCGGGCTCGAGCCGCGAACACGCAGCATGGGCTATCGCCGACTACGGCTTCCGCGTTGTGGTTTCAAGTTTCTTCGCCGACATCCACAAGAACAACGAACTCAACAACTTCGTGCTCCCAGTAGTGGTTTCGGAAGCGTTCCTCGCCGAACTCTTCGACTCAATTTTTGCCGACCCGAAGACTATGGTGACGGTCAACCTTCCAGCGCAGACCATCACCAACGAGGCTACAGGCCACAGCGAAAAATTTGAAATCAACGGCTACAAGAAGCATTGCCTCATCAACGGCCTTGACGACATCGACTTCCTTCTCGCAAACAAAGACAAAATCGAGGACTACGAAACAAAGAAAGCATGAAAGGCTCTCTAATCGAAATAATGGACACCACGCTCCGCGACGGCGAGCAGACCTCGGGTGTGAGTTTCTCCAAGAGTGAGAAACTGAGCATCTTCCGCCTGCTTGTGGAGGAACTCCACGTGCCGCGCGTTGAGGTGACGTCGGCAAGGGTTTCGGAGGGCGAGTTCGACACGGTGAAGCGCATCTGCGACTGGGCGCGCGCCAACGGCCACCTGGAGAAGGTGGAGGTGCTGGGATTCATCGACGGCGGACTGTCGGCACAATGGACGGTCGAAGCTGGTGCCAAGGTGATCAACCTCCTTGCCAAGGGCAGCGAGCGCCACTGCCGCCAGCAGTTGGGCAAAACACCAGAAGAGCACTTCGCCGACATCAAGAAGGAGATTGCCATTGCAAAAGATAAAGGTCTGAAGGTGAACCTCTACCTTGAAGACTGGTCGAACGGCATAAGCCAATCGCCAGTATATGTGTTCAATTTTATGGATGCATTGCAAAATGAGCCCGTGGAGCGGTTTATGCTCCCTGACACTTTGGGCATCCTCGACCCATACGACACGTTTGACTATATGAACCGTATGGTCAAACTCTATCCTAAAGTGCGTTTCGACTTCCACGCCCACAACGATTACGACCTGGCAACGGCCAACATGTTTGCAGCACTGAAGGTGGGCGCGTCGGGCGTGCACTGCACCGTCAACGGCCTCGGTGAGCGCGCCGGCAACACATCGCTATCGAGCGCCATCGCCGTGATCCACGACATGCTCCACATGGACACGGGCATCGACGAAACGAAGATAAACCGCGTGAGCCACATCATCGAGTCGTACTCGGGCGTGGCTATCCCGCCAAACAAGCCAATCATCGGCGACTACGTGTTTACGCAATGCGCTGGCGTGCATGCCGACGGCGACAGCAAGGACAACCTCTACTCTTCGCATCTGGCACCAGAACGCTTCGGCCGCACGCGCGAATATGCCCTAGGCAAACTCTCGGGCAAGGCTAACATCCGCAAGAATCTTGAGGCGCTGGGTATGGAACTGAGCGAGGAAAACATCAAAAAGGTTACACAGCGCATCACCGAGCTGGGCGACAAGAAGGAGATTGTAACGCCGGAGGATCTGCCATACATCATCAGCGATGTGGTGAAACATAGCAACCATAGCGAAAAAATCAAACTGATTAACTACCAGTTGTCGACCGCCAAGGATCTCCGGCCTACAGCCATCCTGAAAATCGAAATCAACGGGAAGCAATACATGGAGAGTTCGGTGGGCGATGGCCAGTATGATGCCTTTGTGAAGTCGCTGCGCAAAATCTACCGCGGACAGCGCCGCCGTGAGTTCCCGCGACTCACCAACTACACGGTCAACATCCCACCAGGCGGTCGCACCGACGCACTCGTGCAAGCCACCATCCACTGGGAGTACAATGGGCGCACGCTCAAGACCGTGGGCCTCGACGCCGACCAGACGGAAGCGGCTATCAAGGCTACAATCAAAATGCTCAACATCGTTGAGGACTATATAGAAACAGTAAAAACCAACAAATAAAAACAATATGAAACTGAAAATAGCAGTTCTTCCGGGCGACGGTATCGGACCGGAGATAGTCGATGTGGCTCTCGACGTAGTTAAAGCCACTGCAAAGAAATTCAACCACGAACTGGAATACAAGAAAGCACTTGTGGGCGCGTGCGCCATTGACGCTCTCGGCTCTCCTTATCCTGAAGAGACCCACAAACTGTGCATGGAGTCGGACGCTGTACTGTTTGGCGCCATCGGCTCTCCTAAATACGACAACGACCCAACTGCAAAGGTGCGTCCTGAGCAGGGTCTTCTTGCCATGCGCAAGCAACTCGGCCTCTATGCCAACATCCGCCCGGTGACCACATTTCCAAGCCTCATCTACAAGTCGCCATTGCGTGCCGACCTCGTTGACGGCGCCGACTTTATGTGTATCCGCGAACTCACTGGCGGTCTCTATTTCGGCAAGCCACAAGGCCGCAGCGAAGACGGCAACACAGCCTACGACACCTGCGTTTATTCGCGCTACGAAATCGAGCGCATCGTGCGCCTCGCATATCAATATGCCGAGAAGCGCCGCAAGAAGGTAACGGTTGTCGACAAGGCGAACGTCCTCGCCACTTCACGCCTGTGGCGCGAGGTTGCCAAGGAAATCGCTGCCGAATACCCTGACGTTACTACTGAATACCTGTTTGTCGACAATGCGGCAATGCGTATGATTCAGTGGCCTAAGGACTTCGACGTGCTTGTAACTGAAAACATGTTCGGCGACATCCTAACCGATGAAGGCTCTGTAATCACAGGCTCGCTCGGCATGCTCCCATCGGCTTCCGTCGGTATCCACACCTCAGTGTTCGAGCCAATCCACGGCTCATACCCTCAAGCCGCTGGCAAGGACATCGCCAACCCGTTGGCAACAGTGCTCTCAGCGGCAATGATGCTTGAATACGCCTTCAACCTCAAGGCAGAGGCCGACCTTATCCGCAAGGCCGTCGATGCATCGATGGACGCAGAAGTCGTAACCGAGGACATCGCTGCCAAGGGCGCTAAAGCCTACAAGACCAGCGAAGTGGGAAAATGGCTTGTTGACTACATCGAAAAAGCATAACCATAAACCTTTTTCACCTCAGCGGGCGCAGCATCTTGCCGCGCCCGCTCTTATTTTGCACAAACTGCATCAAAAATGCACATTTTTTTAATATTTATTCGGTAAAAGTGCTTGCAAAGTTATCATATTACAACTCGATATGCTATCTTTGCATTAGTTAACAAGCGTAACCAAAACTGCTACAATTCATGGACTACAATGCTTTGATTGATTTACTTTCGAAAGAATGCGATTTCCGTCTGGACGACGCCACCATGCTGCGGTTTCTGCAGTGTGGCACCATCAAACGGCTGCGCAGCGGGGAAATTCTAATCAATACCGGCGAATTCAATAGCGATGTGTTTATTGTGGTGTCGGGCATAATCCGCTTCTCCGACATGAATGGTGAGAACGAACGCACTTATGCCTTCGGCCTCCCAGGCACTCTGTTCATGTCGAAACACTCGTTTGTTTATGGATTGCCTTCCTACTATCAGATTGACGCCTGCTGCGAGTCCACTCTTCTGTGCATACCCGCAAAGCACTATTGGCGGATGGTTGATGAATCGCACGAATTTGCCAAATGGTCGCTCCACATTGCACAGGAGGAGTTGTTCTACCAGGAGCGGAAAAACATGGTGATCAACGGCAATGCCAAGGAGCGCTTCGATGCGATGATAAAAAACCGGCCCGAGATTATGAGACACGTGCAGCAGAAAATCATAGCCTCCTATCTGGGTATCACGCCCCAGTATCTGTGCCGGCTCAAACGGATGGAAAATTTCAAATAGCATAAATGGCATTGACGAGGCAATCGCTCAATGTCATTTTTCGTTTATCCGCAATTAAAATCCGCCATTTTGTCGGAAAAATTCGCTTTTTCGCTACAAAATGGCAAGGTAGTTAATTTAGTATAACTGATTTAAGCAATCAAAGCAGTATTTTTGCTTTGAAAATCATATACATGCCTAAAAATGGCTTAATTAGTGCATACAACAATAATATTCGAATGAATAAAACTTTACTATTTTTAGCAACGTCCGCATTGTGCCTGGCTTCTGCCAACGCACAGACACTGCGCAACGGTAATCTCAAACCGGAACTTACCGCCACTGAGCGAACCATCAAAGCACCGCTCACTGCCACCGCACAATCGTTGGTAACCGACCCGGAGGGCATAGCCAAGGACTATGGCATGAGCCTCTACATCTACGTCAACGCTCTGCAACCCGACTACGATGAATACGACCTCAAAAGTCCGTTGGTGTTCAGCACCGACGGCTCAACAGTGTGGTTCAAGAACCTGTTTATGGACAACCTCGACGGCTATGCAAAAGGCGAAATTTCCGGCAACAAGGTAACCATCAAGTCGGGGCAATACGTCACGAACAGCGACGCTGGCAGCAAACTCTACTTACTGGCATTCACCGTTAGCGACAGCAGTGCCACACTTGCCGACGGCCTTACCCTCTCGTTCAGCAACGGCCACATGCGCAGCACCGACGACGACGTCTACCTCGGACTGTTCACCTACAACGAGGCATCGAAATCATATTCACTGGCAAGCACCTACGCCCACACATACATTTTCGATGAAGTGACATCGACGGCAACAGCCGTTCCCGACGGATCCACCGTGGAGAAATACATGCTCAACTTCTACGACAACTGGCGCGGCGGCGACTACAAACGCGTGGTTGATGTGGCCCGCCAAGGCGATAACATCTACATCAACGGCCTGTCGTTCGACTCCCGTGAGGACTATATCAAAGGCACGGTAGAGGACGATGAAGCAATATTCGAGTCTGGGCAACCGCTGTTCAACAACCCGTCGTTCTGGCTTCGTCTCGACGGCGCAAATGTAAACGGCACAAGTTATGTTGGCACAACCGACTTCTCCTTTGCCATCGATGCCGACGGAGCAATGACACTGAACCAAGATGCATTGTGTGAGAAATATATGTTTGACGGCGGTAACTACGATGTTATCACCAAGGTGAAACTCACCAAATATGCTGGCGATGTTGCTGCAGTGCCAGCCACTCCGCAGTATCTGAAGTGCGTCAACTCCAGTTACGGGCTGCAAACCACATTCGTACTTCCGCTCACCGACGAAAACGGTGCGGAAATCAACCCCGACAACCTCTACTACCGCATCTACCTCGACGGCTCAGTCTACACGTTCACTCCCGCTGACTATCAAGGCGTAACGGAAGCAATGAGCCTTGTGCCTTGCTACTACTACAACAGTTACACCTTCAACGAGGTGTACCGCAACCGCTACAAACTCTTCTACTTCAGCGACACTTCCAACTGGAAGAAGATGGAGGTGGAAAGCGTCTACATCGTGGACGGCGTAGAAAATGTTTCCGCTGGACGCTCATCGGCAACCAACCCGAATGCAGATGTCAGCGAGGTTGACGCCAATGCCAACATCGTGAAGGTGGACTACACCGACCTCCTTGGCCGCAAGGCTGATGCCAGCCAAGGCGGACAAGTGCTTATCAAGACAACCGTCTACGACAACGGCACAGTGACCCGCGAAAAGGTTGCTACGAGAAACGCAAATAATTAACAATCAAATAATTTCTTTATGAAAAAACTCGGAATGATTTATTTGTTCGCTAGCGCTATGCTGGGACTTGGCCAACAGGCTGTGGCCGAGACCGTGCAAGTGGGCGAATGCAACACGTTCGGGCAGTATGTAGTCTCAAGCCTCACTAAGAGCAAGTTTGAGATTGTCTACCCAGCCGAACGCCTTGCAGGGCTGAACGGCGCCTGCAAAATCGAGGAACTCGCATTTCCGTATGTCCACAGCGAGTCGGGCGGCTCTGTGTCGGGCGAGTATCCTTCAAAAATGAAGATCTATCTCGAAAACACCACTGATGCCGAAGTAAGTTCCGACTTCCACGACGTGAGCAACATGACTCTCGTGTTCGACGGCACAGTGAAATTCTGGGGCGGCTCATACGACAACCCTAACTGGCAGGAGTTTGAGTTTACCACTCCGTTTGAATACACTGGCCGCAACCTCCGTATGTATGTTGTCAAGGACGACGAAAACTACTCCAACATCGAATGGGGCGAACAGTTGAACTGGAACGTACGTACTCTTATGCAAATTTCCTGGGGCAGCAGTTATGGATGGGAAACACTCAGAAACAAAACTAACGTGTTCCCCGTAACCAAATTCGTCACATCAGAATTAACCGACCCTGCCCTCACAAGCGACATCTACAACTGGCAACTGGACAACGCCACCATCGGCGAAACCTACACACAAACTGTAACGCTCTTGGGCAAGCGCCTCACGGGCGATGTTACAATCACTGCGGGCAACCAAATCACTGTGGACAAGACCACAATCAGCAAGGCTGACGCCGAAGCCGGTGCCACATTCACAATGACACTTCCCGTTGCCGACGAAACTACAACCGCCGACTACATCACGGTTTCCACCCCTGGATGCGAAGATATGGTTATCAACGCCTCTTGGACTCCGAAATGGAAGAAGCCTGACGCAACAATCACAATCAACCCGACATCAATCGAGGCCGGCGACGCGCCTCTTCACCAGGATTTGGTGAAGACCGTTGAGATTACAACCACAGGCACTCTCTACAACGGCATCACCATCAGCGCGCCTACAACAGACGTTGTGAAGGTAAGCCCGCTTTCGTTTACCAACGAAGAACTCGCCAGCGGCAAAGTTACACTCACCGTGACCATCAACCCTGACGACACCGACATCAGCCGCGACAAGGTGGTTCTCTCGAGCCGCGGCATGGATGACATCGAATTGCCAATCAAATGGAATCCGGTGCTTGGCTACGATGCCGTTGTCAACCAGATTGGCGAATGCAACGACTACTCACAGAAAATCCCATTGTTCAGCACTTGGGAAGCAAGCGAAAGCGAGATGATTTACCGTGCAAAGGACCTCAACCTCAAGAAAGGCACAAAAATTCGCCGCATCGCCTTCCCTATGACATTTAACTCCAATGCTGTTGTTGAGGATGTGACTCTCTCACTCGCCAACA
The DNA here is from genome assembly GCA_963615935.1 of [Ruminococcus] lactaris. Classification (GTDB taxonomy): domain Bacteria; phylum Bacteroidota; class Bacteroidia; order Bacteroidales; family Muribaculaceae; genus Limisoma. The sequence goes on from CAVEIP010000019.1 coordinate 15,123, forward strand.
CTACTGACAAGGCCGTAAGCAAAGAGTTTACCGAAGGCATGACGCAGGTGGCGAAGGCTGTCAAAACCATCCCTGCCGGCGGCAACATCGAGCAAGCCACTCCGTTCTACTATCTCACATTCGACCTTCCAGAGGCATTCATCTACGACGGCTCAAACCTCCGCGTACGCGTTAAGGGCGTGAGCGACGCAGTTTCTGAGCGTTGGTACTTCTCCAACGACACCAAGCGCAAAGGCGAACTGCCAGTGCTCGTGCGCGCTGCCGACAGTGAAGCCGCTCTTGCCAACTGCTCAATCGAAGCGGGCAACATGCAACGCACCAGCGCTTCGTTCCCTGTAATGGTTATTACTTCAGTCGACGAAAGCAGCCACAGCGCTACCGAATTTAGCCTCGACAGTTACAGTTGGGTGAACGGTGAGTCGCAACTCGGTCACACCTACACCAAGACTGTCACAGTATCGGCAAAGAATCTCAAGGGCGACATCACCATCAGCACGCCATCGAATGCAGCCGTTACAGTAGCACCGACTACCATCGCCAAGGCTGATGCCGAAGCGGGAACAGCAACCTTCGAGATTTCGCTCAACGTGGCTGACCTCACCGCCAAGGAAGCATTGTTCACACTCACTGCGGAGGATGCCGACGCCGTTGAATATCCAGTCTACTGGACTCCAAGCGACGAGATTGAAGAGCCCGATGCACAAGCCGGCACAATCAGCGGTTGGGAAGCCTACACTCCGTTCGACCTCTCGTCGCAACAGAGCAAATGCGAGTTTGTCTACCGCGCCGAAGACCTCGACCTCGACGGCTCTAACAAATATGTCAAAGAGATTGCATATCCTTACTACCACTTCGCTCTCCACGGCGATGCCGATCCGTTCACCTCTAAAGTGACTGTCTATGTAGCCAACACTGACGCTACCGACGTGCCTACGGAGGACGAGGATTTCACCGATGTGAGCACACTGACAAAGGTGTTTGAGGGCAACATCACCTTCGACGGCGGCTCTGTCAACGAGCCTGAATGGGCAACAATTCCATTCGATGAGAAGTTCCTCTACACTGGCGGCAACCTCCGCATCGTAACCATGCACGACTGCACTGGCATCGACAACATCTCCGACCAGGCAAGTTTCAACAAGTTCTACTTTGGTCAGGATCTCGAGAAGGCTGCAAACCAATATTGCCTCTACACCTACGACAACGAAATCCGCTACAACACAGGCCGCCACTACCCCGTGGTAACATTCGTGCTTGAGGACGCACCTACAGTACGCCTCGATGCCGACAGTTGGGAAGCCGGCGATGTAGAAGTGGGACAAACCTACACCAAGACAGTTACTGTAACCGCTTCTGGCCTGCTCGGCGACATCATCATCAGCGACCCTGCATCAAGCGAGGTTACTGTCGAGCCGCAACTCATCGCTCAGGACGAAATCCTCAGCACTGGCACAGCGACATTCACGTTGACTCTTACGCCAAGCGACAACACCTGCAACGGCGACTTCATTGAAATCTTCACCGAGGGTGGCGAAACAATCACGTTCCCAATCAACTGGCACGTGCCTGGCAGCGTTGGCTCTCTGATTTTCGATGAGCCTCGCGATGTGGAAGTGTTCGACGTTCTTGGTCGCAAGGTGCTCAACACCCGCGTTGAGGGCAACCTCCAGACAAGCATGCAACATGTTCTCAACCAAGGCATCTATGTTGTGAAAGCGGGCAACGATGTTTACAAAATCAAGGTAAACAAGTAGAACACTCAAACGATTTGTACCATATGACAGCGCACAGTTGTTGATGCCCTACATCAAAGCCTGTGCGCTTCATTTTTACCAACAACGAAATGAAAAAATCATATTTATTCATAGCCGCCGCACTTCTTGCTGGAGGAATCAATGAGGCTTCGGCTGTCACGGCAAGTCCGAACTTCTATGCCTATGCGCAGCCCGACGGCTCAACGGTTATGCTGTCGCAGCGCGGCGACGAAAATTTCCACTTCTTCGTCGACAAGGACGGCTACCCTGTCACTCTGTCGGCCGACGGCTATTATCGCTATATCAATGCCAACGGCGAAGTGTCGGAGGCGAAAGTGGCTACTGGCACGAAGGGGCTGAAAAGCCGCAAAGCGCAGGTGTCGGCATCACCAAGCGCGATTATCGCCAACTATATAGCCAAAGTGAATCCGCAGATAACCTACCGCAACGACCTTCATGTGCAGAAGTCGCTGACCGAAGGCAAGCCAAAAGAACTGGTGATACTGGTGGAATTTGCCGACCGAGCAATGACCATCGGCGACCACGAGCATTTCAACAACATGCTTAACCAGACGGACTACAGTTTCAATGGCGCCACGGGCAGTTGTCACGACTATTTCTACGAGAATTCGATGCAGAAGTTCGACCCATCGTTTGACGTCTATGGCCCTGTCACCTTATCGCACGACTTCTCCTACTACGGCGAGGACAAAAGCGGAGAGAAAGGCGCCGACAAGAGAGCCGGCGACATGATAAAAGAGGCGTGCGAGTTGCTCGACGGCGAAATCGACTTTTCTCAGTACGACAACGACGGTGACGGATATGTGGACAATGTCTATGTGTTCTTTGCCGGCAAGGGTCAGCATGATGGTGGCGAAGATGATGCCATCTGGCCTCACGCCCACTACCTGCAATACACCGACGCAGGGACTCTAGAGGCCGACGGTGTGACCATCAACCGCTATGCCACGTCAAACGAACTGCAAGGCGACGGCCAGTTTGTGGGCATCGGCGTGTTCTGCCATGAGTTCACCCATGTGCTCGGTCTGCCCGACCTCTACGACACTTATGTTTCCACCAACCACACTTTGGGCAGGTGGGACCTTTTGTCAACGGGCAACTACCTCAACGAGGGACGCACGCCGCCCAACATGTCGGCCTACGAGCGCTACGCTTTGGGGTGGCTCACTCCATCGCAGTTCGCCAAGCCTGACGACATCACGCTCGACCATATAAACACCAACGCTGCCTACATCGTGCCAGTGAAAGAGGACGATGATGAATACTTCCTCATCGAAAACCGTCAGAAAATCGGTTGGGACTCGTTCCTGCCGGGGCACGGCATGATTGTGTGGCACATAGACTACAACTCGGAGGCGTGGACGCTCAACATTGTAAATACCCGTCCTGCACACCAGTATGTAGACCTCATCGAGGCCGACGGCATTGCCGACGATGAGACCTACAGCGGCGACCCATTCCCTGGCACGTCAAATAAGACAAGTTTCACGAGCGAAACAAGCCCTGCATTCGTCAGTTGGGATGGCAAAGCGCAATTGCCAATCACCGACATTGCCGAGACCGCAGACGGCAAAATCACATTTAAGGTGCTTGGCGGCAGGCGCAACCTTACACCCACCTCTGTAGAGTTTTCCGAAGTCTCCCCTGTTTCGTTCGCTGCCGCATGGACTCCGTGCAGCGACTGCGACTTCCAATTGGTCAGCGTCTACACTAAGAATGGTGAAGAGAAGGACTATGTGGCTGGTTACAATAACAAGCGCGTCGACACCGAGACGGCATCAATCACCGTTGACGGGCTGAACCCATCGACCACATACTATGTCACGGTAACTGCCGCAACCGACTACGACACTGCGGAGGCTACGGAGAACGAGGTTACTACCCTTCCGCCTACTTTCGACATGCTTCCAGTCATCGCCTCTGAGGCTACCGATGTGACTCCAACGAGTATGACTGCTCACTGGGAGCCGCTGGATGGTGCCACTGGCTACGAACTCAGCGTGAAGAAGCGCACAATCGACAATACGGTCTACTCCGAGACCAACGACTTCACCGGCAAGACTCTCCTCGACGGATGGTCGGCAAAAGCAGCGTCGTATTTCAGCGCCAAAGGCTACTATGGCGAGGCTGCCCCAGCCATCAGCGTTGCTGCCAATGGCGACTACATCGAAAGCCGCAGTTACAAGGAGGTGAAAGCAGTGTCGCTCTGGACACGCACCATGTCCTACTCCTCGCTCAGCCAGTTGCTCGTGAAGGGGCTCAACGGCTCGACGTGGGCAACTATAGCATCTATCCCGATGGCACAGTCAAGCGAGGTTGGAAAGGTCTACACGTTCAGGCTCGATGATGGCTCGATGCCAAGCGGATGCACAGCAATCCGCCTCGAGTATGCCTCAGATGCAGAAAAGCCTGGACGCTTGCTCATCGACGACATAAAGGTTGACTACAACACCCCAGATGTCGACGAGACGTTTGCCGACTACGACTGGCTGAACGTGGGCAATGTTACTGAAAAGGCGGTCACAGGACTTGAGAAAAACCAGATTTACGTTTACACAGTGAAGGGCTACAACGATGAGTTGACAAGCCTTGCCTCCAACGAGATTGTTGTCGACCTCGCCGCTGCCAGCGTGAGTGGTGTTTCTATTGCAAGCAAAGTTGCATTTGCCGATGGAACGCTTTCAGTGCAGTCGGCTCCTGGCATAAGCGTGGAAGTTGTAACCACAACTGGACAAATCGTCGCGTCGGCCACCACCGACAGTCTCGGACGTTACGAGAAACGTCTGGCGGACGGCATCTACATTGTGAAAATAGGCACAACCGCCTACAAAATCGCCGCATTTTAGCGAATTGCTTCCATAACGAAAAAGCCCGGCTGCACATCGCAACCGGGCTTTTTTAATTCTTAATTTGGTGACTTGGACTTAAGTTCAGCATAATACCAAGCCTTTGCCTTAGCATCAAATTCTTTCCGTTCGGCACTGCCTTCACTGCCATATTTTTCATTTAAGACATCATCAAACCTACGCAATGACGACAATTTTTTTTCATCAAGTTTAATCATATCCGCAAGTTAAATATACCCTGGTTCGATTATTTCTTCTTGACAAAAGGGAGGACGGCGTCGCGCCAAACGAGGTAGCCTGGGCCGAGGAGATGCAAGCCGTCGTTAGTCAAGCCCTTGCGCATACTGCCCGTTGCGGGGTCAACCATCAGAGAGTAGAGGTCGATCCACGTAATGCCGCGGCGTTCAGCCATAGCCTTGTAAAGGCGGTTAGTCTCTACGATGACCGACTCCTTGCCAATCATCTTGCGATAGCGATTGAAACTATTGTCGATTGGAAGAAGGCTCTGCAGATAGATTTTAGTGCGTGGCGAACCTTTCTGAATCTTTGCTATGAGTTGCTCCATGGCAGTGCATAGGCTATCGGGAGTGAGGTCGTGGGAAATGTCGTTGACGCCGCCAAGGATAAACACTTTGGCGGGCTGTCCAGCAATGATAGGGTCCACACGGTCGATAAATCCCTGTATCACGTCCGACGAGATGCCGCGGTTCTTCACGTTCTGCATGCCCAAGAGTTCATGCCATTCGCATCCGTTTGTCTGACTGTCGCCGAGAAACACGATGTCATTCTTCCCTATCGGCAATTCCTCAAAGAGCGAAGTGCGCTGATAGTAGAACTCATTGTAGACATACTTTTCCTCTGCCGTCATATTGTTTGAAAAAAGCGCCGTCGCCAAAAGCAACGACGCTATGATTGATTTTTTCATTTCTGTAACCTATTAATGTTCCGAGCGATAAGCGTCGACAGCCACTTTCACAGAGCCGTGAAGGAGAAGCAAGCGCTTTGCTTCCTCGTAAGGCAAGCCGAGTTCTTCTACGACCATGCGGGTGCCGCGGTCCACGAGTTTGGCATTGGTGAGTTGCATGTTGACCATCTTGTTGCCTTTCACGCGACCCATTTGGATCATTACTGAAGTTGTGATCATGTTGCAAATCATCTTTTGCCCGGTACCCGACTTCATGCGCGAACTGCCGGTAACGTATTCTGGGCCTACAACCATCTCAATAGGAATGTCGACAACTTCAGAAATTGGAGCGTCAGGGTTAGAAGAGATTGATGCAGTGAGCAAGCCGTGAGCACGCGCTTCCTTGAGGGCACCAATCACATAAGGCGTTGTGCCTGAAGCGGCAATACCGATAACTGTATCCTTGTCGTTGATGTTGTAAGCCTCGAGATCCTTCCATCCTTGTGCTGTATCATCCTCTGCATTCTCAACAGGATTGCGGAGAGCAGTGTCGCCACCGGCAATAAGGCCGATAACCCATCCTGGGTCCATACCGAATGTTGGAGGAATCTCAGAAGCGTCGAGCACGCCAAGACGACCAGAAGTGCCGGCGCCCATATAGAAGATGCGGCCGCCCTTCTTCATGCGTTTCACGATGCCTGTAACAAGTTTCTCAATCTGGGGGATTGCCAATTTCACCGCGTCGGCCACTTTGTGGTCCTCGGTGTTGATATCGTCGAGTATCTCACGCACCGACTTCTTCTCCAAGTCGTTGTAGAGCGATGATTGTTCGCTGATTTTTACGAATGCCATAGTCGTTTATTTATTTTGAGTGATATTTCAACAAGCCCTCCATTGGACTCTTGATTACGGTTTCAATATGAATGTCGAGCGCCTTTGCTGCCTCACTGAGCACATCGCGGTAGTAGTAGCCCACAGAGCCTACGATGCCCACAGGCAACTTCTTGTAGTCGGCGTAGTTCTCCACATTGCGCACAAAGAATGCCTTGAAGGCGTTGAGCACAAGGCGGTGCACTGCCGGCTCCTCGATGTTCTGGATGAGGAACGGCGACAACGATGCAAGGAAGCGGTTTGCGGCTGGCTCCTTATACACCTTTTGGATGATAGTCAAGCGGTCAAGGTTGTACTCCTTCAAGAATTTCTCGCAAAGATGGTCGGGCAACTGCTTCTTCAGCACATCGCCAACGAGGAGTTTGCCGAGCACGGCGCCGCTACCCTCGTCGCCAAGGATATAGCCCAGAGGCGAAACGTTGTCAACAATGTTCTCGCCGTCGTAGTAGCACGAATTGGAGCCCGTGCCGATGATGCAGGCAATGCCCGCATGAGTGCCACACAAAGCGCGCGCAGCGGCAAGAAGGTCGCTGTTTACAGAGATGGTCTTTGCCGACGGCACACAAGCAGCAATCGAGCGGCTCACGTTGGCACAAATTTCGTCGGAAAGGCAACCTGCTCCGTAGTAGTAAACTTCGTCGATTGCAAAGTCCTTCACCTCAGGCGCAAGTTCCTGTTGGAAAGTAGCGCGAATCTTCTCTTCGGGCATAAGCAATGCATTAACGCCTGTCGAGAAAAATTGCTTTTCGAGTTTGTCTCCATTGAGTACACACCAATCAATCTTGGTCGACCCACAGTCTGCAATTAATATCATATCTAAATTTTTATATATATTTTCTTTTTATACAGTATGTAACCTATTGACCAGTTGATGCCTATGAAAATCAAGGCATAGAGCAACGAAGCGAATGTCTTGTCGCCAACGAGCGGCACGAGGGCTTCGGTGTAGAGCAGGTTATGGATTGTGTGGCCAAACACTGGCACTGTGTTAAACAGGATTCCGAGCACGCCACCAAGTACATACATAAACAACGGGTTGATGCCAAACGACTCAAAAAAGCGAGTCCAGCGCTTGTAGCCTTTCACGTCGATAATCCAGATGAGGAGCGCCAGCAAACTTGCAGCCAAGCCGCATGTCACGATGGCAAACGTCGGTGTCCACAACTTCTTGCTAATCGGCATTCCGTAACTGAGCAGGAAGCCGGCAAACATCAGGATTGTACCCACGAGGAAGAATTTCTCCATGCGCTCGCGGTTGTCCTTCACCTCAACGATGATGCGTCCGCAGCAGAAGCCTATGAGCACATGGGCAATCGACGGAAGGGTGCTGAGCAGACCTTCTGGGTCGATGGGCAATGTGCGGGTCTCGCTGATTTCGAGCGAAACGAAGGAGTCTTCCTTGACGGTGTCGGCAACGGTAGTGACGGTGTCGCGGTAGAGATGTGCATCGCCGAGCACTGCGTGGTCGACCACATAGATAATATTGTCGAGCGAGAACTCAAGACCTTTGCAGGTGAGCAACACGATGCCGTAAACCACGAGGATGCCAGCAATAACCCACGGGATGAATTTATGTTTCACTGAGATTGCCACTATAGCGCAAGCGCAATAGCACAATGCCAGTCGCGGCATCACGCCAAGAAGGCGCAGGTGGGAGAAACTGTTGGCTGCATTGAGGATGCGTTCGCCGAGAGGGAGCGCCTCGTCGGCACGCGCCAATCCGTAGCACAACTTACTGAACCAAGCAATGGCGAGGCCTATGAGGAAAATCACTATTGTGCGACGCACAACCTTCACCAGCGTTGCGTGGGAATACTCGAAATGGTATTTACGCATCGAGATGTAGGTGGAAATTCCCATTATAAACATAAAGAACGGGAACACCAAGTCGGTTGGTGTCAGGCCAAACCAACTGGCATGCTCCAACGGCGCATAAATGGCGCCCCAGGAGCCTGGGTTGTTGACCATAATCATTCCTGCAATCGTTATACCCCGAAGGATGTCGAGAGCAAGGATCCTGTTTTTAGGCTTTTTCAAGACCTCAGTCTGTTCCATTGTCGTTATTTTTTTATTGTACACTCGTCAACTAAATATGCTATCGACTGATACGGCACTCCGCCGTTGACAGTCAAGCCGATTTCGCATGTGCGACTGTTGGAGAATCCGCGCTTCACTCCAGCCTTTTCCAACTGTGCGCGCAGTTTGCGCAAAGCGTAGCGGTTTATCTCCGGATTGGTGAATCCCTTGTCGCCAGCAAAGCCGCAGCAGCCCACTTCTTCTGGCACGATAACCTTGCTCGTACACATTCCAGCCAATGCAACAAACATGTTGTTGAGTTTCATGTGGCGGGTAGAGCATGTGAAGTGGAGAGCAATAGGCTCATCGGTAGGCACGAAGCGCAACCGTGGAGCAAGATACTCATAGATGAACTCAACCGGCTCGTAGAGTTTCATGCTCTTGATTTCTTTGCGCATGCGGTGCAAGCAAGGGCTCTGGTCGCAGAGCACTGGATATCGGCCGCCATCGGATGCGGCAAGCAACGCGGCTTCGAGTTCACGCACCTTGCGCTCAGCAATGTCCGGCATACCTTTGCTTTCCCAGATTGTGCCGCAGCACAGGTTCTTCATATTCTCTGGGAAGATAACCTGATAGCCTGCCTTCTCAATCAACGAAACCATCTTGTCGATCAGCGGTGCGTCCTGACCTTTGGCCTTACCCATAGTCTGGTTGATGCAACTTGGGAAATAGACCACCCTGAGTTCGGA
>CAVEIP010000019.1:24313-27693 GCA_963615935.1 [Ruminococcus] lactaris
CATCGGGAATGCCGACGACCACAATGGCACGCCGAGTTTGTTCAGTCCGTTGCCAATAGCGTCGGTTGCCTTGTCGCCAAGGATGGTGTGCGCCACATTGGCTGCAGAAAGCACTGGGCGCAAGCATGACTTGACGCCGGCAAAGTGGGTGGCAACATAGTCGCCAGTCTTGTAGCCGAGGCTTCCTTGCGGCAGAGCCTGTGCGCGGAGGTCGTGGATCATCTCGCCGGTGTTGATTTGCATCGGACACGATGTTGAACACAATCCATCGCCAGCGCATGCATTGATGCCCGGACCTTTATATTGTTTTGTCAACGCCTTGAGCCATCCCGTAGAGTCGCCGTCACGACGCAAGCGGCTGATTTCGCGCTGCACCACAATGCGCTGGCGCGACGACAGGGCGAAACCGCAGGTGAGGCAGTTGCGCTCGCAGAATCCGCACTCGATGCATCGGTCCACATTGGGGTTGGTCAGCGGCATCGGCTTTATGTTTTTCACGAAGCACTCGGGGTCGTCGTTGAAGATTACACCTGGGTTGACAATATTTTCTGGGTCAAACAGATTTTTCACGCGTTTCATCACTGCATAAGCCTTCTCGCCCCACTCGTCCTTGACAAACGGAGCCATGTTGCGACCTGTGCCATGTTCTGCCTTCAGCGAGCCGTCGTACTTGTCGACAACGAGGTGCTCCACCTCCTCCATGAGGGTGCGGTAGCGCTCCACCTTCTCTGGAGTGTCGAACGACTGGGAGATGATGAAATGGTAGTTGCCTTCAAGCGCGTGGCCGTAGATGCAGGCATCGTCGAAACCGTGCTGGTCGAGCAGGTCAGCGAGGTCGGCTGTGGCCTCGGGAAGGTTTTCGATGTGGAAAGCCACGTCCTCGATAAGCACTGTTGTGCCCAATGGACGGGTGCCGCCCACCGATGGGAAGATGCCCGCGCGGATTGCCCAGTATTTTGAATACTCTTCGGGCTTGTCGGTGAAGTAGGCTGGCTTATAGAGTTCAAACGGCTCAAGGATTGCCTTGATGGCATCGATGTTTGCCTGAAGTTCTTCCTTGCTGTCGGCCTTGGTTTCGGTCAGCACTGCAGTCAGTCCTTCGCCGGTAGTGTCGTTGACGCTCGAAAGTGATTTCTTGTCGAGCAACTCTGCACTAAACACCGGTCCTTTTTTCATAGCCACCACAGCGCGGCATGCGTCCTTGATGGTCTTAAAATAGAGCATTGCGCTAGCGCTGTGCGGATAAAGGTGTCCCGTGTTCATAGTCACCTCGGCAAGGAAGCCGAGCGTGCCCTCTGAGCCAACCATCAAGTGAGTGATGATGTCGAATGGGTCAGTGAAACGCACAAACGGCAGGATGTTGAGACCCGTTACGTTCTTGATTGAATATTTATAGCGAATGCGCTCTGCCAACTCTGCGTCGGCATTGACGTCGTCGCGGATTGACTCAATCTCGCGGATAAAGTCAGGGTGCGACTTGGCAAACGCTTCTTTGCTCTCGGCATCGCCAGTGTCGAGCACTGTGCCGTCGGAAAGGACGATGCGCGCCGACACCAACTGCTTGTCGCTGTTGGCGTGAGTGCCGCAGTTCATACCCGAGGCGTTGTTGATTACGATACCGCCTACCATAGCCGCATTCTTCGAAGCCGGATCGGGCGTGAACGTGCGTCCGAACGGTTTCAAGATTTCATTTACGCGCTCACCGATGATGCCCGGCTGCATCGTGATGGTCGATGCGTCGGACGATACTTTGTAGTTTTCCCAATTCTTTCCCGCCACGATGAGAATGCTGTCGCTGACGGTCTGTCCGCTGAGGCTTGTTCCTGCGGCGCGGAATGTTACAGGGAGGTGCATCCTGCGGGCGATAGCAAGCAGGCGCGACACCTCTTCCTCCGTCTTAGAGCGCACCACAATCTGCGGAACGAGGCGATAGAAACTGGCGTCGGTGCCCCATGCCAGGCGGCGCATCTCGTCAGTGTAGATGCGGTCGCTCGGGATGAAAGCGCTTATTTCTTTTAAATACGACTTGTAGGTTGATGTCATTTTTTACTTATATAAATAATATTTCTTTGATTTGGCCTTAAACGCATCCGCATCCTTGTTCCAATAGTCAATCATATCACTGACCTGATAATTTTTCGAAAACAGAATTCGGATTTGGTCGCTTCCACACACCTTGTCAAACATGTTGAAGCGGCTTTTGTCGGTTGCGGTGTCAAAGATACGCTTTTCTGGGTAAAGTTTGGCCAATTCTTGCATTGCATAAAACTGAATTAACGTCAAGCTCGAGCCCTTAACGTCCTCCACATAGAACTGGATGCCCTGCAAGTTCTCGCCTTTTCCCGTGCTGTAGAACGGTTTAATGTGGATTGGGCGGAATTTTGTGCCTGGCAGGTTAAGTGCGTTCATGCGAGCGGCAAACTTGTCGGCATCAATCCAGTCGGCACAAATGAGTTGGAACGGCAAGGTGTAGCCCACGCCAATCGAGACGTAGTAGAGTTCTCCGAGGATACCAGTTGCTGGATAGTAGAACGCGGTGGCAGGTTGTGGGATATGTGGTGAAGGCAAAACCCATGGCATTCCTGTCTTGTCGAATGTCATTGAGCGCTTCCAGCCTTTCAAAGGCACTACAGTAAGTTTCGCAGCCTTCTCGCCTTTGGCCTGACGCTCGCCATTGAGATAGAGAGCCATCTCGCCTGGGGTGAGGCCATACAGGTAAGGAATCTTGAACTGGCTAACGAAGGAGTAGAAACCATCTTCAACAAGGCAGCCTTCCACACGGTTACCGCCGAGAGGGTTCGGGCGGTCGAGCACCACAAACTCAACATCGTTTTCGGCGCAGGCATCGAGAGCAAGGCCGAGGGTGCTCACAAAAGTGAACGAGCGGCAGCCAATGTCCTGGATGTCGTAGACAAGGGCGTCGATGCCTTCAAGCATCTCCTTGGTCGGCTTCTTGGTCTTTCCAAAGATAGAAAATACCTTCACGCCAGTGGCTGGGTCAACGGAGTTGCCAAACTCGTCGCCAGCATGCGCATCGCCGCGCACACCATGCTCTGGGCCAAACAGCGCCACGAGTTCCACACCGGCAGCCTCGTGAAGGATGTCGACAGTGGATTTCAGACTGTTATCCACTCCCGTTGGGTTGGTAATCAAGCCTACGCGTTTGCCTGCGAGTTGCTTGAATTGGTTGTCGCGGAGCACCTCAACACCAGGTTTAGTCACCGCCATTGCCCCGAGAGCTGTTGCCAAACAAAGGGCTATCGCTAATATCGTTTTTTTCATCGTTACAAACTTTTATGCTCTTGTCCGTTATTTTCTTCCGTACTCAGGATCAATTTTCTTGTCAGCGAGATAGGTCACAATAAGAGTGGCAACGCAGC
>CAVEIP010000020.1:0-16310 GCA_963615935.1 [Ruminococcus] lactaris
GAAGATGGTTGTCGATAATAAAGGCAAGGAGGTGATTAGCCTGTCGAAATACGAATGGGTACAGTCGGTTGCGACTGCGTCTTCAATCGAAGTTTCGTCATACATAGCCGTGAACCCTAAAAAGGACGGCGACGACATTTGGGGTATAATCGATGAGAAAGGCGAAAATGTGGTTCGCCCGTCGTCGAAATATAGGGGTATCAAAGCCATCATTTCCGACAAAATGTTTATCTACACAAACGATGACGACAACTACGGACTGATGGGGTTTGACGGTGAATCGCTGATTCGTGCAAAATACGACATACTGGTGTGCCTCGATGAGAATATTTTTGCCGCCTACTCTGAAAAAGATGGAAACTATGAAGCAAAAATCATCAACAAGGACGATGAGAAAATCAGCGAAAACACCTACCAGCGGATTCTTCCGTTTGCCGGCGACTGCGCTTTTGCGAAAGTGAGCGACAAAGAGTGGGTGGTTATTGACCGCAACGGCAAGGAAGAGAAGGACTCTCCCGACATTGCCGACATGGAATTCCATCTTGCGGAGTATGCGCAAAGCGACTATGTTGACCTTGGCGCCATCGTCGATGCCCTCGACATCAAGGCAACCAGCCTCTACGGCATCGGTTTCACCTCCACGCCGCTCGACGCTCTGCGGAAAAAGGCAGCAAACGAGGACTATGTGGTTTCGCTCGATCCGTCGGACTATACCTACACCAGAGACGTTGCTTTCAGCAAAACAATTTGCAAGGCCAATGTGAGAATGTCGTGGATGTTTGATGCTGAAATGAGCAGTTGGAACTATGATTATGACTACAACTTTACCTATGCTTGGAACCCTGTAAATCCACTCTTTATGGCGTTTAAGGTTGACTGCGGCGACTCGCAGATGAAGGGTAAAGAGAAGGATTTGGTAGAAGTGATAGTCGACAAGTTCAAGACGCTTGGCGGCTCAGTGGTCAAGCAGCAGGACAACGGAACTGTTCTTAATTTGAATAACAACGTGTATGCAGTCTGCATGATAATGGACCAAGGTGTTTACACCTACTGGGGAAAGATGAACGAGGTTATCGCCCTTCAATGGCTTGCTGGCCAAAGGTCTGATGATGGCGAATATGCCCCGGCGGATGAAACAGCGCCAGCGGACTCAGCCTGGTAAAAATAGGTATTTATGAAACGATATTTGATATTGGCGGCGGTGATGCTGCTGGCTGTTGGTGGCTTTGCGCAGTGGCGGGGCGATGTGCTCGGCGATGATTATGTGTGCAAAACCGTTGCTATGCCCGACGACTATAGCGGTAAGGTAGTGACTACGGTAATCAAGAAGGAGTCAAACCCCATAGGGGTTACGGCGGTGCTCTATGTGCACGGCTACAACGACTATTTCTTCCAGAAGGAGTTGGGCGACAGTGTTGTTGCCCATGGCTATGCCTTCTATGCCGTCGACCTCCGCAAGTATGGCCGCTCTCTGCTCGACGGGCAGCACCGCTTTGAGGTGAAAAACATGAAGGAATATTTTGCCGACATCGATTCCACCCTGGCGGTAATCAAGACCGACGGCTATCGGGATGTGGTGCTGATGGGACATTCCACCGGCGGACTGACCACATCCTACTATATGACTGTCCACAATGCCGACCGCCCGCAAATCAAGGCGCTGATACTCAATAGCCCTTTCCTCGACATGAATCTCAGCAAGTTTCAGGAGAAATTCCTCGTGCCGTTTGTGTCGGTGATGCCGTTCAAGAAGATGAAAATCAACCAGGGCAACAGCCGCGCCTATGCCGAAAGTTTGCTGAAGAAATACCACGGCGAGTGGGACTATAACACTGACTGGAAACTCGAAGTGTCGCCCGCCGTGACCGTTGGCTGGATTTCGGCTATCCACAAGGGGCACCGTTTCCTCCATCGCAAGGCGGATGTGAGGGTGCCAGTGTTGCTGATGCACTCCGACAAGAGTATCTACGGTAGCAATTGGACTCCCGAGCACAATGCAGGCGACGGGGTGCTCGATGTGGCTGACATCGCGAAATACGGCAAGCGCCTGGGCGCAAACGTAACCGAGGTTACTGTGGTCGATGGCCTGCACGACTTGGTGCTTTCGCGTCCCGATGTGAGGCAGACTGTCTATAAAACCATTTTTGGCTGGATGGCAGGTAAAAATCTGAAATAGATATGCTATATTTGCAAAGATAAAAACACTAAATAATACGTTATGAACAATTTACGACAACTTGCTCTATTGTCGCTGGTAGTTGCCGCAAGTGCTTCGGCATCCAGCCTGACTGAACGGGCATCGGACAAGGCCATATCCTTCTTGGCTGAAAAAAATGGGGGGGGTAAAAACTGCGTTTAAAGGCGGCTCGCTGACGTTTGGCGCATCTTCCGCCGCAAAACACATCAAGCGAACAAACACACAGCAGAACGCAGACTATTGCGCCTACAACGCTCCCGATGGAGGCTATGTGCTGATGGCTGCCGACGGCGGCGATTTTCAAGTGATGGGCTATTCCACCAATGCGCATTTCTCGTTCGACAACATGCCTGAGGCGCTGCAGGAATGGATGGCCGACTACAAGGAGGCGCTTGCCTCGACCGAAGTGGGAAACACATATCCGTCGCCAACGGTTGCGCCTGTTGCACCGATGATAATCACCAAATGGGGACAGGGCGAGCCCTACAACCTTAAATGCCCGAAATACAATGGCGATCCGATGCTTACTGGTTGTACGGCAACTGCCATGGCGCAAATCCTGTACTACTACAAATCGCAGACGCACGGTCTCGGCACTGTGGAGTATGTCAACGAGGGCGTGGGCAACAAAGAGTTGTCGGTTGACTATACCATGATTAATTACGACTGGGCAAACATGCTCGATGAGTACGCGGCTGGCTCCTACACCGATGCGCAAGCCAACGCCGTCGCTCAATTGATGTTTGAGGCTGGCGTGTCGTGCAAGGCTCGCTACGATGTGCATTGGTCGGGGGCGATGGCCACGAGCGCAGCCATTCCTTATGTGGGTTTCAACTATTGCTATGACTACAATTGCGAAATCTACGACCGTGAATACATCACGACTGCAATGTGGATGAAGATAATACAGGACGAATTGACTGCTGGCCGTCCGATTCTCTATTCAGGCAGTTCACCGTCGGTAGGTCATGCCTTTGTGGTCGACGGCATCGACGAGGAAAACAATGTGCACATCAACTGGGGCTGGGAAGGAAGTTGCGATGGCTACTACGACGTGACTTTCTGCCGAGTGGATGGCGACCGCTACGGCTACTACAACAAGCAGCAGATGCTCGTTGGTCTGCGGCCACGCACTGCTGGCGAATCCTATAGCCCGAAACTCACTCACATAGGCTTCAATACCTACGACACCTACAGCGGTAAGGCATACGGAGATGGAATCGTGTCGAACTACTATGAGTCGGACACCCAGTACACGTTTACCATTGGTCTCGCTAAGGACGGCGCGGTGAAGTACACGATGCACGACTACGAAAACGACACGCCGAATGCCCGTTACCCATACACCTGCACTGCTTATGAGCGGAGTCTGTGGTACGACGTTGTCGACGCCAAATGGCAGAATTCCGTTGACCTGCCCGACGGTACCTATGAATTGGTGACACTCATCCGCAAATATGGCACGGAGGATTCTTGGGCAATTCTTCCCGTGCGTGAGGGCATGCAAACTATGCTCACTGTGGCCGATGGTGCAATAACGCTAGCATTGCCGATAAACGACAAGTATGCCGAGCACACAGGAAAAATCCTTTCTCTTGAGCCAGCCGCCGAACTCATAGGCAAGGCACCGCTCTATCTCACCATTGCCATTCAGGACGAGTCGCACCGTCAGCCGGGCATCAGCACTAGGCTCAATTTGCGTTTCACCGACGTGGAGACGGGCGCTGTCTACGAAGGCGATGGTGGCGAGTTCGATGCCAAATATTCCGACCTTGTGGAGCAAAAAACATTCTGCGTGAGTCCGACCAACGACAATGGATTTATGATGCCAGGCGGAACATACAAGGTGCAATTGTGGGCCAACAATGGCCCTGAGCATATGTACAACGAGGAATTTCAGGTTGAGGTGCAGCCAGCGGTCGATTATCCAATTCTCGACAGCACGAAGGACCTCTATTCAGATAAGGGTACTACCTATTATTGGGGCTCGAAGGTATGGCTCTACAACCGAGCGGCAAACAATTCGGTCAACAAGATGGACGGCACGGTCAACATGAGCGTCTATGCCAAGTCGGTTGCCACGGGCGACGAGGTGCGCCTCTGCACGTTTGCCGACGTGCCAGTGCCGTCGACACAGAAAACGTCGTTCTATCTCCCCAACAGCCTTTATCCATTGGAGGGTGATTACGAATTGTCGATGCGCTACACCACTGCCGACGGTGAGCGCGGACTGCTCAATCCCGATGCTGAGAAGCAGGTACTCACGATTCTCCCTTCGGAATCGGTTTCTATCCCGAAAATTGAGGCTACCGAAAAGGATTTGCCCAACACGGAGTATCTCCCCAAGGGCGAGCAACAGACGCTCAGTGTGCCTATGACAAACAATGCCACCCGCGATTTCAGCGGCACAGTTGTGGCGTCGTTCTACTGCGAGGAAATAGGAAAATATCTTGAGGTGGAAGTGCCCAACGTGGCATTGACCGCTGGCGCAACAACCACGGTGACAGTCCCGGTGACGTTCCCCGAAAATGGTGTCTACACAATGCAGATGAATGCCACGCCAGCCAGCGCGTCGACGGACGTTGTGGCAACGGCCTATGTGACTACTCCAAGTGGTGCGCCTGTGGGTTACCGCATCGGAGTGGGAGAGGCTTCGGTGAAGGATGTGCAGATTGCCGCGCCGAAGGTATACCCGAACCCTGTCACGGATTCGTTCTGCGTCAAAGGCATCTCGGAGCCTACGGCAGTGAGAATCTATTCAGCGGCGGGAGTGCTTTTGCTTGACGTCGTTGTTGATGCAGCGCAGAGTGTTGGTGTTCAGTCGTTGCCGAGCGGCATCTATTTCGTGAGAATCGGAAATGCTGTTGAGAAAATGGTGAAGCGATAGGCTTGACCCCATAAAAAAATGCGGACTGCATCACTCCGATGCAGCCCGCTTCTATTTTTGTGTTGTTTCTACTTTTTTCTGAGGCTGGCCTCCAGTAGCGTAAGGTCGTAGTCTTGAATCTCAATCTTGTTGGCGAGAAACAGCAGATTGTCGTAGGTTAGCGGCATTGGTTCGTCTTGATTGAGTAGGCTCAGTATCAACACCATGCGGTCGGTGGCAAGAAATTGGTTGGCAATCTCGGGATGCTCGTGGATGAATTCGCTCACGGTAGGCGAGAAGTCGCTGTCGGCAAGGCGGATGCGCATCTTGTTGCGGAGCATGGCGCGGTAGTTACCTTGCAGGCAGTTGCGGTATGCCATCTCGTGGAAGAGCGATTTCATGCCCCATTCCACAGTTTCGAGTGTGGCAATCATGCCGTTGAGGGTGCGGCTGAACTGTCCGAACTCCGCCCAGTCGTCCTTGCACTTGTAGCGGAGGTCGTGTTCCACCTCGTGCCATCCTTCGGAGAAGGTGGTGCGAATCTGCACCTCATAGGTGTTGTCGATGTATTGCGCATATTCCTTCGGCAGGCATTTGCGGAAATCGTCCACAAAATGCTCAGGAATCTTCTTAGTGATGTTCAGGCGTTGCGGGCAGAACGTAGACAGTCCGTGCTCGTCGATTGACGATTTCACAACGTCCTCGCTACCGAGGAAAATTGCCATCGCCTCCACATCGTCGGGGAAATAAAGCACAAAGCGCAGACCAATCATGTCCTGGATTTTTGACTTGCCAGAGATGTATTTGTCGCCCTTTATTTGCATCTTGTGGCCCAACGACTCCACCGATTTGATGCGCGAAAACAGGCGGAACATCATGCCGCATTGCTTAACTTTCTGCGACAGTTCCGATTCCAATTGCTTTGCAATGTCGTCAAGTACCATGTTGCTATAGGTTTTTGCTCATGGTGAGGATGTTCTCACCGTTGAGGCGACGATAGGTCACATTGTCCATTATTTCCTTCACAAGGAAGATGCCGAGTCCACCGATAGGACGGTCGTCCAACTCGAGAGTGATGTCGGCAGTTTCTGCCTGCAATGGGTCGAACAGCACACCGCAGTCCTTCAGGATGAAGTCAACATGCTTCTTGTCGGCAGTCCATTTTGCCTTGAGCGAAATCGGCTTGGTGACACCCTCTGGGTACGCATACTGGATAACGTTGACCAAAGCCTCTTCGAGAGCCAAATTGAGGGAATTTTTCATTGCTGATTCCATTCCCAATTCCTTTGCTACGTCATCAATAAATGGAACAAGTTTTGACGAATCCTCCAAGTTGTTGGTTATTATGAGTTCTTTCATAATAGTCTTGTTTGTGATGTTGTCGTTTATTCTAAAGCAAAGTAAAGTCAAGTCGTCGCTTTGTTCGGCATCGCCTACAAAGCCCGACAATTTGTCGGTTAAGCCCTCAATGATTCCTTTCGCCGTTTGGCTTGCGAGCGCTTTGGCAACGTCCTTGGTGCGCTGCTCTCCAAACTGCTCTTTGTCGGCATTTTCAGCCTCGGTCAAACCGTCGGTGTAGAGAAGCATTGCGCTGCCTTTCGGGAGCGTCATCGTTTGGTTGGCATACTCATAGTCGCGAATCACACCGAGCGGCAGGTTGCATTCCACCTCTTGATAGATCGCTTCGCCATCTTTGCCGATTATGAGCGGCGCGTTGTGGCCGGCGTTGCAGAATGTAAGTTCGCCTGTGGCAAGGTCGAGTTCACCCGCGTAGAACGTTACAAACATGCTCGTGTCGTTGTTCTCTGTGATGGCATTGTTCAGTTGGCTCACAATCTGTGCCGGGGAATTCTCCGTGCTGGAGATGGTTCGGAACAGAGTGCGTATGATTGCCATCACGAGCGAGGCAGGAATGCCCTTGCCGGAAACATCGCCGATGGCAAATGTGAGTTTGCCGTCGCGGATGATGAAGTCGTAGAAATCACCGCCCACTTCCTTTGCCGGCTTCAGCGACGCAAACAGTTCGAGTTCGTCGCATTCGTGGAACGGCGAGAAATTGGTTGGCACAAGGCTCATCTGGATGGATCGTGCAATCGATAGTTCGCTTTCGATTTTCTCCTTTGCGCGCGCATTCGTTTCTAGTTCCTTGGTGTAGAGTTTCAGCGACTGCTGCATGTGGGCAAACGCATCGTGGAGTTTGCGCAGGTCGTCCTTTGTCTGCACCTCAGGCAGCGGCACGTTGAATTTTCCGCGGGCAATTTGGTATGCCACGTCGGTCAGTTCTTTGAGCGACTTCGACATGTATTTCACCAGAACACGGATGCAGATGCAGAGCAAAATTAGTCCGATGAGGAAGATGGCGGCGATGGTAAGGGTAGTCGCGCCAAGATTCTTCATCACGTCGCGGTAGCCGTTAACGTTGCACACCGACCAGCCTGTGCGTTTCAGTGGCGCATAGCAAATAAGCACTTTAGTGCCTCCGAATTTGCTTGTCATTGTGCCCTGTTCGCCAGCCGTCATTTTGCGACCCACCTCGGCAAACACCTTTTCGCCTGTCTTCTTGGCATTGTCGAAGATGTTTTCGTGGAGGATGAGCGATTTGTCGGGATGTGCCAGATATTGTCCGTCCTTGGTAAGGATAAAGGAGTAACTGTTTTGGTAGGGGCGCATCTTGTTGATGTCGATGGTAAGGTCGACGAGCGCCACATCGGCGAGAATCACGGCGTAGATGTTGCCGTAGTCGTCGTGGCACGGCCATACATACGACGTCATCAAGTCTGACTTGTTGTTGTAATCAAGGTAAGGGTCGGTCCAAAAGCCGTATCCCTTTGCCATGGCTTGCTTGTACCATTGGCGTACGGTGTAGTCGCCGTAGTCCTCCGGCACATGGAATGTGTTTATGTAGTTGCCACGCTTATAGGCGTATTCAAAGAAAAGGCGCCCCTTGTTTTTGAAGAAGTTAGGCGTGAAGGCAATGCCTACGCCTTTCAGCAATGGGTTGCTCGCCAGTACGCGGGCAGCGATGTTCATCATAGAGTCTGGCCGTGCAGTTAGGTCCTCGACCTGTCCTTCGGTCAGTTTTAAGGCTGTTTCTACTTCAGCCAGTTCGCTGTCAATCTTGAGGATGATGTTCTGCTGAAGTTCCGACGTGTATTGCACAGCCTGTTTCTCCTCACGCTGCCTGCTGTAGGAGCCCGACACAAATGCGATGCAGGCAAAGATTACAGTGGTTAGTGTGAGGATATAGAACGTTAGGCGTGCCGAGAATGAGCTGAAAATTTGTCTCACTATCGTATGTCAAAGAGTTTGAAGAATCCAGTAATCTTGAACACGTTGCTGATTTCGTCGTTGATGTTCTCGATAACCATTTTGCCGCCTTTGGCCTCTACGGCCTTGCGCAGCGACAGGAAGAGGCGCAAGCCGCTACTGCTGATATATTCCAACTTGGAGCAGTCAATCACAATTTCCTTGTCGGCATTGTCCTTGAGCGGCTGTAGTTCCTTTTCGCAGGCAGCAGCGCTAACAGTGTCGAGACGGCCGTCCATAACGGTACGGATGATGTTTCCTTCGTTGTTGATTTCGATTTTCATAATTCTATCTTGTAATATTTTTTCGTTTTTATACTAATTTGTCTTACAGTGGGAACACCATTGTCACTATAAAGATATTGGCAATGAGTATCACAATGTTCATCACAAGGCCGATTCGTGTGAAGTCGGTAAACTTGTAGCCGCCTTCTCCGTAGACCATCATATGCGTTGGCGACCCGATAGGCGTTGCGAAACTCGACGAAACGGCAATCATCAGCGCGATGCAGAACGTCACAGGGTTTGCATGCAGCGAGACGGCTGTCTGGTAGGCGATGGGGAAGAACATTGCCGCAGCGGCTGTGTTACTGATAAATTCAGTGACAAACGTAGCCACGAGGCAGATGCTCGTCAGCGCAATCACGGGGTTGGTGCCGCACACGTTGAGAATGCCGTCGGCGAGCGCGCTCGCTATGCCGGTCTTGTCGATGGCAGTGCCGATACAAACGGAGCCAGCAAAAATCATCAACACGTCCCAACTGATGGCGTCCCATGCCTGTCGAGTGGTACAACAGCGGGTCACAATCATTGCAAAGGCTGCAAGAAAGCAACTTTGCAACAAAGTTACGACATTAAATGTAGACAACAATATCATTGCAATCATAATTGCAGACGATATTATGGTTTTTTTGCCTATGTGGGGGATATCTTCCGAGTCGAAGAAGCGTAGGTCTTTCTCTACGGCTTGCTTGAAGGTGTCGCCCTGCGTGTTTGGGCATTCAAGCAGAAGGGTGTCGCCAAAGTCCAGTTTTACTGAGCGGGGATTGGCGTTGATGCGTTCGCCTTCGCGCACGATGGCCACGAGCACGGTGTTGTTGCGCTCCTCAAAGTCAGTGTCTTCCATCGACTTGCCGATGAGTGCGCCTCCGTGCTTCACCGTAGCTGTGTAGAGTTGGCGGTTGCGCTCTTCGTCGTCGAGCGAGAACACGTGTTGCGTTGCTGCTGTAAATCCGTGGCTCTTGCGCAGGTCGAGGATGCTATCGATTTGTCCTGAGAACACAAGGCGGTCGCCGCCCATGATGAATTCGTCGGCTGGCACAGGACTTATCACTTCTTTGTCGAAGCGCACAATCTCAATGAGTCGGCCGCCGGCAAAGTCCTTCACCTCGGCTTCGGTAACGGTTTGGCCAACGCATTTGCAGTCGGTAGGCACAAGAAACTCTACGGTGTATTCACTTGTAGCGCCAAGTGCTTCGCTCGGCGACTTTCTTACGGGCAGCAACTTGTGCATGGTCAGCATCACGCCGATGCCCACAGCAAGGCAGAACAAGCCTGGGATGGTGGTGCTGAAGATGTTGAGCGAAATTGTTGGGTCATTCTCTGTGAGAAGTCCGGAAATGATAAGGTTGGGTGGCGTGCCGATGAGGGTGCAGATGCCGCCGAAGCACGATGCGTAACTGAGCGGTATGAGGAGTTTCGACGGGGCTATGTTGAGTTTCTTTGACCAAATCTTTACCACTTTGAGGAACAGGGCAACAACGGTGGTGTTGCTGAGCACCGAACTCAATGCTGCCACGGGGAGCATCAAGCGGATGAGCGCCTTTGAGTAGGATTTCGGAGTGCCGAGCAGTCGCTTCACCATCCAGTGGATAACGCCGCTATGGACAAGCCCGGCTATGATTACAAACAGCACGCCGACCATCACAACAGAACTCGAACTGAATCCTGACAGTGCTTCGTCAACGTTGAGTATGCCGAAAATGTAGAAAAACGCCATTATGCCGAGAAATGCAAACTCTGCCGGCACTTTGGTGAACATCATCAAGGCAAATAGGATTACAATCAAGGCAAGCGTAATCCATGCATTTAATCCTAATCCAAGGAAAATAATACTACACATAGGTCGTGTTTTTAATATCGTTTAAATAGTGTTAGGGTGTATGTAAAATCAAATGGTTTTACATTGCAAATGTAACATAATCTTTAGTCAGCGGCAAGCGGAACGGAAAGTTTATGTTTTAGAAACCGAAAGACAAGGTGACGTTAAACTGGCGTCCAGTCAGATAGTTTGGCACGGCATACTGAAGATTGTTGACGTCGGTGACCCAATAGCAACTGCTCACGTTGGAGATGCCCAAGAGGTTGAACACGTCAACGCCGATGCTGATGTTCTTGAAGTTACGCCAGAAGTTGTATGGACGTACGCCTTCGCTGGGCGCGCCGACGAGTTGGTACTGGAATCCGATGTCCACACGCTTGTAGGCTGGGATTCTCAACCATGCAACGTCGCGGGTGACCTGCGGCGGTGTCATTGGGAAGCCGTCGGAGAAGATGCCGCGGAGGCTGAACTTGAGTTTCGGGAATTTAGGGAAATAGTCGGTGAAAAAGAGCCCGACGCTGTAGCGCTGGTCGGTTGGCCGCGGCACTTTCACGCCGTTGAGTGTTTCCTGGGTTTTCATCAGCGAAAAACTTATCCAGGAGTCGGTGCCTGGAACAAATTGTCCGAAGAGTTTGAAGTCGATACCGGTGATGAAGCCTTTCGACGAGTTGGTTCCAGTATACACGAGTTTCAAGTTGTCGAGTTCGTAGGGGATTAGGTTCGACAGGTTCTTGTAGTAGGCTTCGGCGGTCAACTTAAACGGGCGGTCCATGGCACGGAACGTGTAGTCGCTGCCGAGAATCATCTGGATGCTCCGCTGCGATTTGATGTTGCTGTTGA
The DNA here is from genome assembly GCA_963615935.1 of [Ruminococcus] lactaris. Classification (GTDB taxonomy): domain Bacteria; phylum Bacteroidota; class Bacteroidia; order Bacteroidales; family Muribaculaceae; genus Limisoma. The sequence continues at coordinate 11,310 of CAVEIP010000020.1, forward strand.
GCGTTTGGTAGGAGTTGCCGTCTTCATCGGTCTGCGTGATGCGGAATTCCTTGTAGAATGGCGACTGGTAGTAGAGTCCGCCCGCCAGACGGAGCGCCACGCGGCTGTTGCGCTCGGGGATGAAGCCGATGCTTACGCGGGGGCTGACAAGAAACTCACGATTGAAGTCCCAGTAGGAGAAGCGGATGCCGCCGTTGATTGAAAACAGTCCGATGCCAGTTTGCAACTTATAGGTGTCGTGGGTATAGAACGACACTTTGTTTGTCGACAGGTCGTTGCTGGAGCGGAGGTTGTAGATCATCCGCACGCGGTCGTCCTGATGGGGGAGTGTGTAGCCTGCCGAGTCGCGCAGTTCCCATTCGCTCGAGCGGTCGTAGACCGACTGGTGGCGGAATTCCAAACCGTAACTCAAATTGTGGTGGTTCAAACCAGTGTGACCCTTCAGCGCGAAGTTAAACACGCTGGCTTTCAGCCTGTCGCGGGCATGCTCGAGATATTTACCCACGCCCACTTCGCCACCGATGGAGTTGTCGCCGTCGTTGGTGCCGGCATCGTCGAGCCAATATTCGCCCGAAATGTCGTAAGCCACAAGTTCGTTGGTGAGGAATCCTGATGCTAAGAAGGTGAATTCATGAGCCTTGCTTGGCTTGAAATTCAATTCCAACGCGCCAAAATATGTCTCAAATTTGTCGTGCTCCTCGCCGTCGAAGTATACGGTAAATTCTTTCACGTTCTCCGAGATACCGAACGAGGTGGAGCGGGTGGTTGGCTTAAACTTGTAGTTGTTCGACGAGATGTTGCCCAAAAAGGCAATGCTCCAACGGTCGTTGAACTTGTATCGGAGGTTGGTCTGATAGTCGATAAATGTTGGGTCGTATTCGCCCTTGGAGTCCATGGAACTGAGCAGCGAGGCGTTGCGCTTGAAGCGGAAGCCGTGGAGTTGCGAAAACTTGCCGGTGTTGTGACCCACGGAGGCTTCTGCGCCCATAAGGCTTCCCGACAGGTAGCCTTCAAAGGCTTCGGGCTGGCGGTAGGTGATGTCGAGCACTGACGACATTTTGTCACCGTATTCGGCTGAAAATCCGCCCGTTGAGAATTGAATGTTGCCTACGAGGTTCGGATTTATGATGCTCAATCCTTCCTGTTGGCCGGAGGAGATGAGTAGCGGACGATACACTTCAATGCCGTTGATGTAGACACTGTTTTCGTCGTAGGATCCGCCTCGCACGGAGTACTGCGAACTCATTTCGTTTTTCGACGACACGCCGGCGACGGTCGACAGTAGGGCTTCCACTCCGTTGCCCGACACTGAGGTGGTTTGCTTCAGCGAGTGTGGGTCGAGGTTTTGCATGCCGTTGGTTTGCTTGCGGTATTCGGTCACGGTTACGCCTTGCAGTTCGGTGGTGGCATCGCTCAGTTTCACGGTGAGGCTGACCTGTCCATCGGGTTTTATCAGTTTCTGGTGGCGCTCCTTGTAGCCGAGGCACGAGAAGATTATTTCGATGGTGTCCTGGCTGGCAACGCTCAGCGAGTAACTGCCGTCGAGTCCCGAGGTGGTGCCGATGGCTGTCTTGGCAATACGCACAGTGGCAAACTCGATTGGCTTGCTGTCGTTGTCGAGCACCTTGCCTGAAATTTTGACCTGCGACAGTGCCGCTACGGGCAGCATCAGCAGTATTATTGATATATATATAGCCTTGGATAAGCGCATTTTCTTCGTGTACATATAATAATTAACGTAAGATTGCTGGTTTAATTATATCGCACGCCATAAAAAAGCAGCGTCTACCGCATTTCGCAGTAGACGCCTAAATTCTATAAGGACCTAATAAATTAGCAGTTTTTTCCTGTGATTTCCGAAACCACCTTCTTGATTTCGTCGGCAATGCCATTTGCCTGCTCCATCGTGTTGGCTTCTGAATAGATTCTGATAATTGGCTCGGTGTTGCTCTTGCGCAGGTGCACCCAGTAGTCGGCAAAGTCAATCTTCACGCCGTCGATGGTGGTTACCTTTTCGTTAGCGTATTTCTTCTTGACTGCCTCTAGGATTGCGTCAACATCAATGTCGGGTGTGAGTTGAATCTTGTTTTTGGCAATGCAGTATTGCGGATATTCCTTCTTCAATTCCGACACCTTTTTGCCTTTGTGCGCCAAAAGCGAGAGGAAGAGGGCCACGCCAACGAGCGCGTCGCGGCCGTAGTGGCTTGCAGGGTAGATTACTCCGCCATTGCCTTCGCCGCCAATTACGGCACCCGTCTTTTTCATCTGCGTAACCACATTTACTTCGCCAACGGCGGAAGCGCTGTAGTTGCATCCGTGGCGCTCGGTAACGTCGCGGAGAGCGCGCGACGACGAGAGGTTGGACACGGTTGCGCCTGGTGTCTTCGACAGGATGTAGTCGGCAACTGCAACGAGGGTGTACTCTTCTACAAACATTTCGCCGTTTTCCATCACGATGGCCAAGCGGTCTACGTCAGGGTCAACAACAAAACCAACATCGGCGCATCCGGTTTTCAGAAGGTCGGATATTTGAGTAAGATTCTCAGGGATTGGCTCTGGTGTATGAGCAAAATTGCCTGTAGGCTCGCAGTTGAGTTCAATCACGTTCTTCACGCCCAGTCTGCGCAGCAGTTGTGGGATAACGATTCCGCCCACGGAGTTTACAGCATCGACGGCAACTGTGAAGTTGGCATTCTTGATGGCTTCAGTGTCGACAAGGTCGAGTTCGAGCACGCTGTCGATGTGCTTGCGAGTGTATGTGTCGTTGCTGAATTCGTGGCCGAGGCTGTCTACTTCAGCAAATGTGAATGATTCTGCTTCAGCAATGGCAAGCACTTCCTTGCCTTCTGCGTCGCTGAGAAACTCGCCGTTTTCGTTGAGCAGTTTGAGGGCGTTCCACTGTTTGGGGTTGTGGGATGCCGTCAGGATGATGCCACCGCACGCTTTCTCCCAGACCACTGCCAATTCGGTTGTCGGGGTAGTTGCAAGTCCGATGTTTACTACATCGAATCCCATGCCGTTCAATGTGCCGACAACGATGTCTTTCACCATCTCGCCAGAGAGGCGGGCATCTCGACCAACCACAATCGTGTTTGATGTCTTCGTGGTCGATTTGCGTATGAATGTAGCGTAGGCGGCTGTGAATTTCACAATGTCAAGTGGGCTTAAGCCGTCACCTGCAGGTCCACCAATGGTGCCGCGGATGCCTGAAATTGATTTGATTAGTGACATAATAAATAATGGTTTGTTGTATGGTTTGTTTTTAGTTTTTGCTTCTGAAATACCTGATGTTGTAGAGGTAAGGCACAACATCGGCAATCTCCGACGACGGTCCTTTGCGGCTTCTCACCAGAAGGTTTACTTCGCAGTCGATGCCGAGGTAGGTCAGCGGCATGACCACTCCGTAGCCGTAGGTGGTGTAACTGTAGTTGGCCTCTTCGTTGGAGTAGTTGAATGAGGTGCTTTCATACGAGAGGTCGCTGAAATTGCCCGATGGCTCGTCGTCGTAGCCAGCGCTCCAGCGGTTGATGCTTATGCGGCCAAAGCGGAAATAGATTTTTTCGCCGTCTTTGGCGCGGTTGTTCACGCGGTCGCCTGTCTTGATCACTTGCATATATACATTGCCTGAGTCGTCAATCTGATAGTAGGGCGCGTCGCTGCCTGTTTGGAATACGGTGTCGGCAGGGATTGTGCGAATCACTTTCTGACTGGCAAGAAATGCGTTGACCGACTTGTCTTCGTCGTCGAGGAGTTCCGAATAACTCTTGCTGCTGTTGCACGAAGAGAGCACTGCAAGGGCAACTGTGACTGTCGTCAGTATGATGTTTTTGATTTTCATATCTTATCTTTTTTCGTTGGTTAAATCTTTCAAAATTTGGTAATATGTATCAATTGCGCCGTCGAGGGAGCCGCGGTATTCGCCGCCGGCAGCGTTGGCATGGCCTCCGCCGTTGAAATATTTGGCGCAAAGTGTATTCACGTGGAAGTCGCCTTCTGAGCGCATCGACACTTTCACAAAGTCTTTTTCTTCGCGGAAGAAGGTAGACCAAATCACTGTAGGTATGGCCAGTGGCATGTTGGCCAGCACCTCGGTGTCGCCCACTTGATAGTGGAATTTACGCAGGTCACGCTTGTTGAGTATGGTCAGCGATGCTTTGTGCGACGGGAACAAGCGCATCTTCTCGGCGATGGCATAGCCGTTCAGGCGAAGGCGTGCTTCGCTCGATGTGCCGATGGTCAACTTGTAAATGCGGTCCTTGTCTACACCGCGCTTGACGAGGTCGGCAACGATGAGATACAACTCCGGGAAGTTGGAATTGTAGGAGAAGTTGCCAGTGTCGGTCATCATTCCTGTGTAGATGCATGTGGCAACGTCGAGGTCTATCATGTCCAGGTAGCCGATGCCTTCAAGTATGCGGTAAAGGAGTTCGCAGGTCGATGTCATTTGCGGAAACGACAGCGTCGGGGAGCAGATTGGGTCGGGGTTGATGTGGTGGTCAACCATCAGTTTAGGGCATGTTGCGTTGCCCACAACTTCGCCAAATCCGGCAAGGCGGTGAAGCGCGTTGAAGTCGAGGCAGCAAATCAAATCTGCGTCGCCTACAATTGCTGCAGCCCGTTCTGGCTCAGTGGCATATGTTACAATAGTGTTGCTGTCGGGCAGGAAAGCCATGTCTTCAGGCACATTGTCTGGGGTTATGACTGTCGCGGTTTTCCCCATTTTCTCCAAAATGAGTTTCAGCGCGAGGTTGGACCCTACTGCATCGCCATCGGGCGACTTGTGGCAGGTAATCACAACCCTTGTGCTCTTTTCTATAGCATCTTTGAATTGCTGTAGCAGTGATGGGGCTATAACTTGTTCTAACATTGTCGCTATTTGTAATATTGATTTGCAAAGGTAGGAAAATAATATGATTATTTTTTACTCTGGTTGGTTATTCTTTGTCTGAAAAAACCTCAAAATATGTGTTTAAATCATAAAAAAGAGGTGCTGCTTGGTGA
>CAVEIP010000020.1:16320-24475 GCA_963615935.1 [Ruminococcus] lactaris
GAGGATTTTTCCCTGTCGTGAAACCATTCCTTTTGGTAGGGAATTTTGGCTTGCGCGCTTATTCAAATTTTATTGATTTCGACGGCTTTATAGACGAAATAATAAACGATGGGAGTAGCAATGCAATGAATGCCAGAATGATTATGCCGACGTTGAGTATCAGTAGCCACCAGTTGAAGTCGACAGGTACATAGTTCATGAAGTAGGACTCGGAGTCGAGTTTCACCACGTGGAACTGCTTTTGGAGTCCGAGCAGGGCGAAGGCAATGGCGTTGCCGACAATCATTGCACGGACAATTATCTTCATGACTATGGAGATGAAAATCAAGCGGATGCTATGGTTGGTGGCACCCAGAGCTTTGAGCACACCGATGGTGTTGATGCGGTTGAGCACCACGATTATGAGGCACGCGATGATTGCAAAGCAAGCCACGAATGCCATCAGCACGAGCACCACAACTATGTTGGTGTTCATCAGGTCGAGCCAGGCAAAGTGGGAGGGGTTGTTTTCGCGGATTGTCGACAACTGGAACTCACCAGTCAGCGACGACTGCCCGCTGGCAACCAGTTTGGAGAGCCGCTCCACGATGGAATTGCGCACGTCGTTGATGTCGTCAAGGTTATTGCACGAGATGCCTATGTAGGAGCCTGTAGAGGAGTCCCACTGGTTTACCGACTGCAGGTTTTTGAGATTGCCCACAAGCACATTTTCGTCGAAACTGTCGAAGTCGGTGTTGAAAATGCCGGCAACGATGCAGCGACGCATCCTTACTTGCTGGTTGTTCATGAAATATACGTACAACTTATCGCCGATGTTGAGCATCAACTTGTTGGCAATTACCTTGGAAACGAGCACATTGTTGCCCGAAACGTCGGCCTTGCCAGCGGTGAGCACAGCGCGCAGATAGGAGAGGTCGTAGTGCTCGGTCACGCCTTTGTAGCGCAGACCAGAAAAGCCGTCAGGCGATTTGAGTACGCACGGGATTTCGCTGATTAGGCTAACCGACTTTATATGGTCGTCGGCCTTCGGAGAGGTGAGTTTTGAAAGGTCGTCGTTGAAGTTGATGTAACTCCTTATCACATTGTTTTCGCCGTCGTAGTGCTTGTTGAAAATCTTTATATGGCTGTCGAGGTTGGTGATTTTGTCCACGATGGTGTTCTTGAACCCCGTGACAATCGACACCGCAACAACCATAATCACGATGGCAAGAACCATGCCCGCAATGGCAACATTCAGTGTCGACACCGCAGATTTTCCGTTGGCGGATTTATTGTTGAGCCGAAGCCTCTTGGCGAAGAACAATTCAAAATTCATACTGCAAAGATAGTGCAAGGTGAGAGAAATGAAAAGAGCTTGCTCAATTTTCATTTGCGAACCGCAGCCTATCTTATCAAAAGATAGTGCAAGGTGAGAGAAATGAAAAGAGCTTGCTTGAATTTTGTTCTACTCTTACTTTACACTATCTTTGCATAAAATAAGTCCAAGAAAAGATATATCAATGAAAGAATTTGGTTTAGTGTTGCGTTTCCTCGTTGCCCCAATGTCGTCGTGGCAGCAAGAACTGAAGTCGGAACGCACTCCTGCAATACACGAAAAGGGTTGGTTTTATCCGTTGCTCGCCATTGCTGGCGCCACATCGTTTGTACAGATGGCCTACGGCACCTCGCTGACGGAGGCGCTGATAAGGGGTATTGCTATCTTTGCGGGATTCTTCTTGGGTTATATGCTTTGTCCTACATTGCTAGCGATGATTTTAGGCAAGGCAAAGGCGAAGGGCATCACTGAGTCGGACCTGAAGACGTTTGTGATGTTTTGCTATGCGCCGGGTGTGGTTGTTGCCATCATCCAGAATGTGCTGCCAACATCGCTGACACCGTTGTATATTTTCCTGGTCTATGAGTTGTTTGTCTTGTCGAAATGTGCATCGCTCTTTGGTATGGATACCGATGAGCGTAAGTTGTGGTTTGCCTTTGGCTCGTTTGCGGCAATGCTTGCCGTTCCGTTGGCGATGATAATGATTCTTTCACAATTTATTCCGGAGGAAGCCTTATGAAAATGAAATTAAACGCAGTAAACATAAAAAACCGCAGAGCTACATTCGATTTCGACATCGTTGAAACCTATACCGCTGGCATCGTGCTGACCGGAACTGAAATCAAATCCATCCGTCTGGGCAAGGCTGGCTTGACCGACTCGTTTTGCTACGAGAATAACGGCGAGATTTGGATTAAGAACATGTATATAGGTGAGTATTTCTACGGCTCCTACAACAACCACTCGTCGCGCCGCGACCGCAAATTGCTTCTCAACAAGAAGGAAATCCGCGAAATTGGCAAAGCGTCGAAGGATAGTGGCTTCTCAATCGTGCCGCTTCGGGTGTTTGTCAGCGAAAGAGGTCTTGCCAAGGTGGTAATCGCTCTTGCAAAAGGTAAGAAGGAGTACGACAAGCGTCAGTCTATCAAGGAGCGCGAGGACAAACGCGAGATGGACCGCATGTTCAAGCGTTGATGCCTTCGCAGCAAATCAGGCATTTTGTATTGTCGGCGAGTGTTGTGGCAAAGATGTAGAAGTTGCCGCCGTCTGCCATTTTTAGCCTTTTGCGCAATTCTTCTGGCTTCATGGGGAAGTTGCGGCATGCAATGTTGGCCGACGAAGCCAATCCTTTTAGCCGTTTCACATCGGATTTTGATAGCGTTAGCACATCAACTATGCGGAATTGCCGTCCTGGGTATCCCTCCACGACGACATCGCTTATGTGGAGGTGTGAATTGGCAGCAATGCGTTTGAGGCTGAACTGAGCGGCTACAATGTCGTAGGCGCCAGCTTTCATGATTGATGCGTTTGGCACCAGCAGATGGTTGCCTGCCATTGGGTGGCCGTCGGAAACCCCTATGGTCTTTTTCTGGAAAGAAAAGTTGTCCGTGCCATTGGCGGTGAAGTCGATGCAGTGGATGCGTGGCGAGTTGGTGACGTTCTTGAAGTCGATTTTGAAAAGCACTTCCTTGCATTCGTTTCTTACGGAAAGCACCCAAATGTCGGAAATGTTGTAGAAGTCTGCGAGGGTTTGCGAGATGTCGCACATCGGCGAGGCTTTCACGATGATGAACTGGCATCTGCTTTCTGCAGATTTTATGATTGTGTTTACGTCGGGCACGGTGTCGCGGATGGCATAGGTGCGGACATTGCGGTCGGCGGTGAGTCTTCGCGACGGGTCGACAAAAATCGCTGAATCCATCTCCAATGCATTTGCGTTAAGAAAATCCTCCGCAGTGGAGTGCACTATCGCTACATTTGTTGCGCCGAGAGCCTGCATGTTGCGCTGCGCTGCTGTGGCTACTATTTCTGCCGCGTCTACACTGAAAGCGCGGTCGACCGCCCGAGAGATGTAGTAGGTGTCGATACCTAGCCCGCACGTCATGTCGTAGGCGGTGTGGATGCCTTCAAACAGTGATGCGTGGAACTTTGCCAGCACTTCCGACGTGCATTGCTCGATGCTCACGTTAGTGGGGTAGGCAATCTTGTCGGCCAACTCGGGAATCTTCTTTTTCGCCTTGTTGCGGCATTCAATCTGTATTATCGCCAAATCCTTGTCGAATGGCAGATTGGGGAATTGCTTCAATCGGAGTTTTAGCGGATTGACGTCGGCATTTTCAGCCACGAATTTATGGAATTCCGTTGTGTCGATAAAGTCGAATAGTCCTGACATAAGCGATAATACTAATTGGTGAAAAACAAAAAGAGGCCGCTTTTGGCGACCTCTTGGGGTGAAGAAAGGGATTCGAACCCTCGACCCTCGGAACCACAATCCGATGCTCTAACCAACTGAGCTATCCTCACCATTTCTGATTACGGATGCAAAGGTACGCCCTTTCGGTGAATTGTGCAAATTTTTGGCGATGTTTTTTCTGATAAAAAATCACTATTTTACTAACTCAGGGTCTACCAAGAAAGGTATCAGTAAGTTAGGTCGCCATTGCCAATCGTCCTCTTCTACATTTTTGTTGTAGCGAGTGAAGATTTTGCGGGCACTTTTGCAAAATGCGTCAAACATTGGGCGCTGATCTTTGCGCACAAGCCATTCCTTGTCGGCGGGAATTAGCGAGTAATTGTCGCCCGAGCGCTCGGGATCTTGGACAAACACGAGTTTGTAGCCAGCGCCCTTCACTACGGGTTTGCCACCTTCGCGGCTTACCACCACGCGAACCATTGCTCCGCCGCGGGTGTCGGTGGTGCGCATGCCAGAGATGAAGTTGCCCATGGAGTAGACCACCAACACTTGCTTGCCGTTGGCGTTGGTGCGCATCTGCATTGGCTGAATCACATGCGGGTGACCGCCGATAACGAGGTCTACGCCTTCGCCAACAAGATAGTCGGCGAGTCGCTCCTGCTCTTTGTTTTGCACCAGTTGATACTCCACGCCCCAGTGCATGCAAGCCACTACGAGTTCTGCGCCTTTCTTGCGTGCGGCCTGCACGTCGGCATGGATTTTCGTCTTGTCGATATAGTCGACCACGGGCGCGCCCTGCACGGATATTCCGTTAGTGCCGTAGGTGTAGTTGAGAAATGCTATCTTCATGCCTTTCACCTCGGCGACAAACGGGCATTTGTTGGCTCGTTCCTTGGCGTTGCGGTAGGTGCCTATATGCGGCACTCCGAGTTTGTCCAGTTCGTCGAGCGTGCGCACAAGTCCGGCATCGCGGCGGTCGAGGCAGTGGTTGTTGGCGTGCAGAAACAGGTCGAACCCGGCATCCTTGAGCGATGCCGCATAGGCCTCGGGGGCGCTGAAGCACGGGTAACCCTTATAAGGCTTGCCGCCGAGGGTGCATTCCAAATTGACCACGGCATAGTCGGCTGCTTCCACGTAGTCGCTGACGTAGCGGAAATATTGCGAGTAGTCGTAACTGCCGTCTTTCTGTTTGGCTGCGCTGAGTTGGCGGTCGTGTTGCATCGCGTCGCCGGCAAACACCAACGTGATGTCGTTGGCGGTGACCAACGACATCAGCGAACACAGTAATCCTATGAGGAACATGGCCTACTTGTAGATTTCGTGGCGTGCCGCCAAAAGGGTGTTCTTCATCAGCGAAACAATGGTCATCGGGCCTACGCCACCTGGCACAGGGGTGATGAATGAACATTTGGGCGCTACGTGCTCAAAATCAACGTCGCCTTTGAGGCGGAAGCCGCTCTTCGTTTCAGTCGATGGGACGCGTGTTGTGCCCACATCGATAACGGTTACGCCGTCTTTCACCATGTCGGCTGTGAGGAATCCCGGCTGGCCGAGCGCTGCGATGATGATGTCGGCTTGAAGGGTGAATTGCTTGATGTCGCGTGTGCGGCTATGGCAAACTGTCACGGTAGCATCGCCTGGCACTGCTTTCTGCATCATCAGCGAAGCGACAGGCTTACCAACGATGTTGCTGCGGCCGAGCACCACGCAGTTTGCGCCTTTGGTTGGCACGTTGTAGCGGCGCAGCAGTTCGAGGATGCCTTGTGGGGTTGCTGAAAGGAAGCACGGCAAGCCGATGGACAGGCGGCCCACATTGATGGGGTGGAAGCCGTCCACGTCCTTGCGGTAGTCGATGGCTTCGATGATTTTCTGCTCATCGATGTGCTTAGGCAACGGCAGTTGCACGATAAATCCGTCGACTGTCTCGTCGGCGTTGAGGCGGGCAATTGCGCTGAGCAATTCCTCTTCAGTCACGTCGGCCTCATAACGGATGAGTGTTGACTCAAATCCGCATTGTTCGCACGCTTTTACCTTGTGGGCTACGTAGGTTTCACTACCGCCGTCGTGGCCAACAAGAATTGCCGCCAAGTGCGGGCGCTTCTTGCCGGCAGCCACCATTTCAGCCACTTCTGCAGCGATTTCGCTTTTTACTGCGTCTGCAATCTTCTTACCATCGATTAATTCCATTCTTTTTTCGTTTTTATAGTATAATATGAAGATAATTTCTAATAAACCATCACTTTCTGCGTCTCTCCTCCTGTGTCCACTATGTAGACTCCTGCCGCAATCGTAATTTGCTGGTCGGAGCCTTGGTAGACGCATTGTCCTGTCGCGTTGTATACTGTGGTGCGCGTGGGCTCGCCCTCAATCTTGATGTGGCCTTTGCCAGCAATGGCTTTGGCGGTTTCCGCTTCGGTGTCGGCCACTTTTGATTTGCCGTTGCTGTCGGAGATTGTGAAACTTATGGCGCCAGTTGTTGCATCGCGTTGCACCTTTTTGATGGTGTAGGAGCCAAACGAAACGGAGGTTTGCACTTTGTGGCCAGGAAACATCGGATAATATGTGTAGAGCGACGACTTCTGCACGGGGTTGCATACATAGGAGATACCCATCTCAGCGCCGTTGGCGTTGACCGTGTTATCAGCCCATTTCAGTGAGTCGTACTGTATCTTGGTAATCAGCAACCCGCTGTCACCCTTTCCGCCATAGCGCCCATCGTAGCCGGAATAGTAGTCCCAACCCTCGGCGTTGCGGCATTCAAGCAGATAGTAGGTGGCAGGGGAGGGCTCAACGCCGTTCATGTTGTGAGTCGAGCCGTCGTCGGTGAGCAGGAGGGCTTCGCCGCTGTCGATTGTGCCTAATGTTATGTTGTCGCCCTCAAAACTAGGATGAATCTGCACTGGTGAGAGCCAGCCTTGATACATGCGTTCGTAGGCGTTGTAGGCAACGGGAGTGCGCCCGTAGTTGAGGTAGGAGCCAGAGGCCATGACATCGTAGAACCCCGGGTCGAGCACATTGTTGTTGCTGTTTGTGCTGTAGTGGTCGCTGAAGCCGAGCACATGTCCGAACTCGTGGAGGAATGTGCCCACGCCTTCGAGGTCGGTGCCAATTTTCGTGCTGTTGCTTTTGCAGATTTCGTTGCTGCAGGCATAGCCGTAGACCTTCACGCCACCCACGTCGGGGTCGCCGTCGAAGTTAGCATCGGGTACCACATACCAACGGTGTGGCCAGATTGCATCGTCGTTTTCGCTGTTTGCCTCGCCCTCACCAGCATAGAACACAAACACGTCGTCGATATATCCGTCGCCGTCATAGTCGTAGGCTGACAGGTCGGTGTCGCGCGATGCTAGTCGGCAAGCCTCGACCACAAGGTCGGTAGCGTGACTGTCGTCGCCGTCTGAGTTGTTGCGGCCGTAGTATTGGTAGCCGTATTCCACGGTGTATGGTCCGTAGACGTCGAACGTGGGGTTGTATTTGCCGTAGGAGGTGTCGTGGAAATAGTCGCGCGCGCTGCCGGTTGCTTTATCGGCGGAATAGCCTTCTTGGTTAAGCATGTTTATGTAGTCTTGCTGGGTACGCATCATCTTCATATCGCTGAACTCTACGAGCACAACAAGTCCGTGCTGCTGATCTAGTGTGTTGGCGCGTGGCTTTGCTTGCTTGAAGCCCACCGCATGGCGTTGCAGAGCACTCTGGCGCAGGCCTTCGATAGCGGTTGTTGCAGCGGTCGACTTTATGTGCTTTTGCACCGGTACATTGTCGCCGACCTTATGGGCTGTAGGCTGGATTCCGCTGTCCGACACCTCGGCATAGTAGAAAAATCCGTCGGCGCCCTTGGCTATAAGGTCGCCGTTGGCGAGGGTGGTGTAGTGGAAATGCTCGTCGCCGTGGCGCACTATTTCGATGGTGCTGCCGTCGGGTAGGGTGTGCGTGATTGGTTTGTTCCATGCTGGGATGGCCATCATTGTTGCGAATGAGGCTGAGAGTAATGATAAAAATAATAGTTTTCGGTACATTTGGTTTGTTCTGTATTTTAGAATATCCGCAAAATTAATCAAATTGTAAAAAATTCTTGCGAACTGTCCCCGTGTTTTTCAAAGACCTTGCCGTAAAAATGAACAAAGAAATCGGTGGTTTCGGATAAAAGTCGTATATTTACACTCGTAAATCCGTAAAAGGCAGAGAATATGACATCAGAAGTGAAAGCCAGAAGATTGCCAGTGGGCTTGCAATCGTTCGAGAAAATAAGGAAGGAGAAGTGTATGTATGTTGACAAGTCCGACTTGGTGTGGAAACTTGCTAACAGTGATAATACGTACAATTACTTGAGTCGACCGCGCCGCTTCGGCAAGTCTATTCTTGTGGACACACTCCAAGCATATTTCGAAGGTAAGAAGGACCTGTTTGATGGCCTGAAGATTATGGAC
>CAVEIP010000020.1:24485-27386 GCA_963615935.1 [Ruminococcus] lactaris
ATTATGGACTTGGAGAAGCAGTGGGTGAAACGGCCTGTTATTCGGCTTGACATGAGCCGTGGCGGCGCTACGGCCGCTGATTTGTCCGCTTATTTGAATCGTGCTTTTAAGAAGTATGAAAAGCAGTATCAAATAGATGCAGACCCGCAAGACTCTCTTGCCAACCGATTTGATGTCATCATTGAGACCGCGTGTGAGCAAACTGGTCAGCAAGTTGCCATCTTGATAGACGAGTACGACTCTCCGTTGCAGCACTCTTGGATGACTCCCCATCATGATGAGTGTACGGCCATCTATCGTATGGTATTTGCCATTCTGAAAGCCGATGACGAATATGAAAAGTTCGTGTTTATTACGGGTATTACGAAGTTTACGCAAATTTCGTTGTCCTCTGTTCTCAATAATCTTTGCAACATAAGTTTCGATGGCACTTATGCTGCCTTATGCGGCATAACTGAGAAAGAAATTACAGATAATTTTATGCCGGAAATCCAGGCTATGGGCAAAATGAACGGATGGACAGTAGACGAAACTATGGCGCAACTGAAAGCCAACTACGACGGCTATCATTTCAGCCGCAATAACATGGTGGACGTTTACAATCCATTTAGCCTCATCAATGCCTTGGATGCCGGTGAGATAAAGAATTATTGGGCGTCCTCTGGCGCAACCTACATGTTGCCCAGGTTTGTAGACGATATGGAAATACGTCTTAAGGATCTCGATCATTGCCCGTTGTTGAGCGTTGTGGCAGAAACGTCGGATGTGACAGGTGGCGGCGCGGAGTTGTTCCTCTATCAGTCGGGCTACCTCACCATTAAGGATTATCAGCCGGGAGTGTATATTTTGGGCATTCCTAACCACGAGGTGCGTCAGGCTCTCTATGAGGTTGTGTTGCCTGCGCTGACTATGAGGAAAAACTCAGATATACAGTCAGCTCAAGGTGAAATGTTGTTAGCGCTTCAACTTGGAGATATTCCAAAAGCCAAGAAGGTGCTGAAAGCGCTCATTGCCGATGTGCCTTACAGCAACAAAAAATTGGCGTCGATGGACATGGAGGAGCGTTACCGACTCATCATAAGTTCTATATTCAATGCCATCGGTTGCCATGTGGAGGTGGAGAAGATGATAGCCACTGGTAGGATTGACATGGTGGTTGGGGTTACCAACTATATCTACGTCCTGGAGCTGAAACTTTCCAACAATGGCGGTCTTGCCGCTGCCAAGAAACAGATTCGTGAAAATCATTATTCCGAACCGTTCAAGGCCGACAAGCGTAAGGTCATTGCCCTCGCTGTGGAACTCGACGAGCATGGCAAAGGACTCATCGACTTGCAGGAAGTTGAAGAGGCGTAAATATTTGCCGAGTCTGAATTATAATTTTTGAGACGATGAAGGAATTGCTGCTGGTTTGCATTGGAAGTTTCTTTGGGGGCGGGTTGAGATATGGCGTGTCTAAGATGGTGCAGTCGTGCGCTCTCGTTGCCTTTCCCTTTGGCACGATGGCTGTGAACGTGCTGGGATGCCTCGTTATTGGGTTTCTCTCGGGGCTCAACTGGGATGGCAACGGGTTGATGTCGCCATCTACGAAACTGTTGCTCACTACGGGCTTCTGCGGCGGATTTACCACCTTTTCCACATTTATGAACGAAGGGGCGTCGTTGATGAAGGATGGTCAGTATCTTTACATGATGCTTTATATTTTCGGGAGCCTTGCACTTGGCCTTGTTGCCTTGTTGGCGGGGCACCAACTCTCTAAACTTGTGGGTTGAAATACAGAAAAAACTGCGGCGGGCTGGATTGCTGAGAATCGAGCCCGCCGCAGCTTTGTGTCGCTCCGTCTTAAAATACTTTTGCTATGGCTTCTGCAATAGCCTTCATTTCTTCGGCTGGCAGAGTGAGTTTTTCCTTGTCGAAGTACATGTCCTTCTCTTCAATGATTGGAATGAGGTGGATGTGGGCATGAGGCACTTCGAGCCCAATCACTGCCACGCCTACACGCTTGCATAGCAATGCCTTGTCGATGGCTTTTGCCACTCGGCGTGCAAACATTGTCAACGATTGGTAGTCTTCGTCCGAGAGGTTGAAGATATAGTCGTTCTCCGTTTTAGGCACACACAGCACGTGTCCCTTGTTCACTGGATTGATGTCGAGAAAGGCAAAGTTCTTCTCGTCCTCAGCCACCTTGTAGCATGGGATTTCTCCAGCGATGATTTTACTGAAAATAGTAGCCATTATAATATCTCGATTTTTACGATTTCAAAAGTCATAACACCCTGAGGTACTTTGATTTCAACCACGTCGCCAACCTTCTTGCCGAGCAAGCCTTTGGCGATTGGTGTGCTTGATGCGATTTTCTTCTCCTTCAGGTTTGCCTCCGAGTCGGCAACAATAGTGTAGGCCATCGTTGCGCCGTTCTTGGTGTTTTTAATGGTCACGGTGTTCATGATCTGCACCTCTTCGGTGTTGAGTTTCGCCTCATCGATGATGCGGGCGCTTGCGAGCATGTCCTTGAGTTGGGAAATTTTCATTTCGAGCATACCTTGCGCTTCCTTCGCGGCATCGTATTCGGAATTCTCCGAAAGGTCGCCTTTATCGCGAGCCTCAGCGATGGCGGCAGAAATGCGAGGACGCTCAACGCTCTCAAGGTAAGCGATTTCCTTCATTTTTTTGTCGTAACCATCCTTGGTCATGTAGGTAATTGCCATATCGAAAATTGTTTTTAAAATTAGTAAAATAAAAAGAGAATCTCTACCAGCGAATGATCGAGACCCCTCTACAGTCAACTATTATGTTTTTAACTATGACAAAGGTAAACCATCCTTTTTTGATAAACAAATAAAAACGGCAAAATATTTTTTCTTCCGAATCAATACTCTGTAGTAAAAAGAATTCTGCGAC
>CAVEIP010000021.1:0-11188 GCA_963615935.1 [Ruminococcus] lactaris
GACCACGAACATCCAGAATACCAAGCCAAATGCAGGCGTAAACAGTTCCATCTCTTAAAGCTTTGCTTGATTAGATGAACAACGAAAGGATACAAACAATCACACCGAACAAGGCAACACCTTCGACAAGGGCTGCGATGACGATCATATTACTACGGATGTCGCTCGATGACTCTGGTTGACGCGCAATGGCTTCCATAGCGGCTGCACCAATTTTACCGATACCGATACCTGCACCGATGGCTGCGATTGAAGCACCCAAACATGCACCCATTTTGTCAAGTCCCAAAGACATAACTGCATCAGCGGCTTGCGCTAAAATCATTCCTAACATAGTAATTAAATTTTTAAATTGTTATTTTCTTTTTTTTGTTTTTAAATTTAAGCAGCTTCCACCTCTTTATGCTCCGGCTCTGCCACAGCAAGGGAGATGAACAGCGTTGAAAGCATTGTGAACACATACGCCTGGATGAAACTTACAAGCACATCCAAGAGGAGCATAAACAATGAGAAGAACACCGAAACGACGGTAGTGGCTGTTGTCACTCCTGCGCCAAACGGTGCGAAAATAAATATCAACAGCGTCAGCACTATCACTATCATGTGACCGCCCATCATGTTGGCAAACAGACGGACACAGAGTGCTGCCGGCTTGGTGAAGATTCCGAAGAGTTCGATTACCGGCATAATTGGCAACGGAAATTTAAGCGCCAATGGCACTTCCGGCCAAAAGATGTCTTTCCAGTAGTGCTTGTTGCCTTTCACGTTGGTGATTACAAACGTGCAAAGCGCCAAGACTAAAGTAATGGCAACGTTGCCGGTCAAGTTGGCTCCACCAGGGAACACAACGACCAAACCTAACAGGTTCATAGTGAAGATGAAGAAAAACGCCGTCAACAGGTAGCCTGCAAACTTAGGAGCCTTCTCGCCAAGTGTGTCCTTGAGCACGCCGTTGTAGATGAAGCCCACGAGAGCCTCTACGGCACCCATACCCTTGCGGGGGGCTTTCATGCCGTTGCGCTTGTAGAAGCGCACCAGCGACAGCATCACTGCGAGGACAACAAGAGCGGAAATCATCAGGCCAGCAACGTCCTTAGTGATTGACAAGTCAATCGGACGATACTCTTTGCCATCAGCCTCCACTTGCACCACCTTACCACTGTTGTCGCCTTCAGAAGCGATGCGGTAGACCACGCCGTTGCCGGCATCGTAGGTCTCGCCGCCCGTCACTCGTGAAGAGCTGAACAAGTGCCAGCCACCGTTTGAATCATTAACGATGACGGGCAATGGAATGCGGTGCTCATGAGAGAAAGGCACTTCCCAGCCGTAGGCATCGCCGAGGTGCTCGAAAATGATTTCCTGGAGGTTCATGTCCTCCTCAGAACTCTTCTCGCCCTCCTGCGCCGACGCAGCCCGCAACGGCAATGCCGCCACGACCAGTGTCACCAATATGGCCAGTACTTTCTTCATAGTCCTAATAAATACATACTGACACTACATTTCTGTCAACATCGACGATTCCGCCTTCAATGGCCATCGACTCACGCTGCGCAGCACCTTCAGCCTGATATTCAATCATGCCTTTAGCAAGTGCCGACACCAGTGAGGCATGGTTTTCGAGCACGGTGAACAATCCATTCTCTCCTGGAAGCATCACCATCGAAACCTGTCCGTCAAACAGAATCTTTTCAGCAGAAATCACTTTTAGTGTCATCTCTTTTGTTTTGTTACTTATTGATCAATCTCAGCCAACAGTTTCTTTCCCTTCTCGATGGCCTCGTCGATAGTGCCGACATTGAGGAATGCCTGCTCTGGATATTCATCGACATCGCCGTTGAGAATCATCTTGAAACCGCGGATTGTCTCGCTCAAAGGCACCATTACACCAGGCAGACCAGTGAACTGCTCTGCAACGTGGAACGGCTGGGAGAAGAAGCGCTGCGCGCGACGTGCACGGGCAACGACAAGTTTGTCCTCATCCGAAAGCTCATCCACACCGAGGATGGCAATGATGTCTTGAAGTTCGTTGTACTTCTGAAGCAACTGCTTCACTGCTTGAGCCACATTGTAGTGCTCCTCGCCGATGATGTTCGGGTCGAGGATACGCGATGTAGACTCCAATGGGTCGACAGCCGGGTAGATACCAAGTTCTGAAATCTTACGGCTAAGCACCGTGGTAGCATCCAAGAAGTTGAATGTAGTTGCCGGTGCAGGGTCTGTCAAGTCGTCGGCAGGCACATAGATTGCCTGGACAGACGTGATAGAACCTTGTTTTGTCGACGTAATACGTTCCTGAAGAGCACCCATCTCAGAAGCAAGTGTAGGCTGATAGCCCACGGCTGACGGCATACGGCCCAAAAGTGCCGACACCTCAGAACCTGCCTGAGTGAAACGGAAAATGTTGTCGATAAACAGAAGGATGTCCTTCGAGCCGCCGTCCTGGTCACGGAATTGCTCAGCCACTGTAAGGCCTGACAATGCCACACGCAGACGAGCGCCCGGGGGCTCATTCATCTGACCGAACACGAGTGCAATCTGCGACTTCTTCAAAGCCTCTGGATCAACATCCTCGATGTTCCACTCTCCTTTTTCCATGCCCTCCATGAATTTGTCACCATACTTGAGCACGCCGCTTTCGAGCATCTCACGCAAAAGGTCGTTACCCTCACGTGTACGCTCGCCAACGCCCGTAAACACGGAGAAACCGTTCTGGCCGATGGCAATGTTGTTGATAAGCTCCATGATAAGCACGGTCTTACCTACACCTGCTCCACCGAACAATCCGATTTTACCGCCTTTCAAGTAAGGCTCCAAGAGGTCAATCACTTTGATTCCCGTGTAGAGAATCTCAGAACTGATCGACAAATCGTCGAACTTCGGCGCTGGTTGATGGATTGGTCGACGATTTTCGTTCGACAAGGCTGGCAAGTGGTCGATTGGCTGACCGATAACGTTCAGCAATCGCCCTTTGACCTGTTCACCTGTAGGAACGGAAATCGGTTGCCCTAAGTTTTCAACCTCCATACCGCGTCGAAGACCATCGGTCGCGTCCATTGCCACGCATCTCACCGTCTGTTCACCAATGTGCTGCTCTACTTCGAGCAACAAGTCGGCGCCGTCGGGACGACCCACCTTCAATGCCGTATAGATTGGCGGCAAGTCGTTTTTGTCGATGTCGAATGACACGTCGACCACAGGTCCGATTACCTGTGTGATCTTTCCTAAATTGTTGGTCATTTCGTTTTACAATTAATAAACTATTTATTTATTCTCTCTCAAAAAATAAATCTCTTAAAATACAAATCCGAATGCCACCACAATGAGCATCAACACGAGGTTGAACAAATTGATTGGCAACAGATATTTCCACTCAAATGCGAGCAGTTGGTCGATACGCAGACGTGGGAATGTCCACTTGAACCAGATGATTACGAACGACAGCACTACAGCCTTGGCAACAAACCAAATAACTGAAGGAATGTAGTCCATAACAGCGTTAAACCCTTCCCATCCTGGGATGTGGAGTGGCATCCAGCCTCCGAAGAAGAGCAATGTTGCTACACCCGACACGATGAAAAGGTTAAGATACTCAGCGAGGTAGAACAAGCCGAAGTGAAGACCGGAATACTCAGTGTGGTAACCGGCTGTAAGTTCTGACTCTGCCTCAGGCAAGTCGAACGGGCCACGGTTGGTCTCGGCTGTACCTGCAATCATATATACGATAAATGCGATGATGGCTGGGATATGACCCTGGAAGATGAACCAAAGGTCTTTCTGACCTTCAACCAAGCCTGTAACCGACATTGTGCCGCTCAAGAGCACGATTGTCATGATTGACAAACCGATTGAAAGTTCATAACTAATCATCTGTGCACCACTACGGAGCGCGCCGATGAGTGTATACTTATTGTTGCTCGACCATCCTGCGAGAAGGATACCGAGCACGCCAATCGACGACACTGCAGTTAGGAAGAAGATACCAATGTTGAAGTCAACAATCTGCAAGCCCTTACCCCAAGGCAACACTGCGAAGGCAGCAAACGAAGCCACAATCACCAAAAATGGTGCGAGGTTGAAGAGGAACTTGTCGATATTGTTGAGCGGAATCAACTCCTTAATCAAGATTTTGAACATATCGGCAAAACTTTGCAGCAAACCCATCGGACCTACACGGTTCGGGCCAAGACGGCACTGGAACGCACCGCAGACCTTGCGTTCAAAATATATGTAGAACAGCGCCAACAAAGCATAGACCAAAAGGAGGACCACACCAAGAAGCACGCATTCGACCACAGTAGTAGACCAAGCAGGCATAACGCCGTTGAGCAGATTGTCAAACCATTCAGTGACTACTTTGAAGTCAAAAATCATATCTTTAAATTTTCTTTGTTACTCAATCAGTTATCATTATCTGTCGATGTCGGGCACTATATAGTCGAGTGAACCGCCAATGGTAATCAAGTCGGCAATCTTTTCGCCGCGGGTCAAGTGATCAACAACGTTGGCAAGGCGCATGCAAGTACCGTTAATCTTCATGCGGTAAGGCGATTTGTCGCCTTTGCTGTCGATGTAAACGCCGAAGATGCCACGACAAGCCTCAATTTCCTGAAACCAATGTCCTTCAGGAAGTTTGATAATTTTAGGCACCTTCGCGCAGTAGTCACCTTCTGGGATATTGTCAACCAGTTGCTCGAGTATCTTGAGCGACTGCTCAATCTCTTTCAGACGCACGAGGTAGCGACTAAACGAATCACCTCCGTCAAGCACCACCTGCTCGAAGTCGAGTTCGCTGTAGATTGAATACGGATTGGTTTTGCGGAGGTCGCAAGCCCAACCTGAAGCACGGCCTGAAGGGCCAGCCACACCGTAGTTTATAGCATCTTCCTTCGAGAGGACACCAACACCCTTCAAACGGTTTTGGAAGATTATGTTACCAGTAACGAGTTGGTGATATTCTTTCAATTTATCGTACATGATGCCGATAAACTCTTTAACTTTTTCCTGGAATGTAGGATAGATGTCGGCACGCACACCACCAATTGTGTTGTAGTTGAATGTCATGCGGGCACCTGTAGTTGCCTCGAGGATGTCAAGTATCGTTTCACGCTCGCGCATACCATAGAACAAGGCGGTTGTTGCGCCAAGGTCCATACAGTAGGTACCGAAGAAAAGCAAGTGACTTGCAATACGCGACAACTCGTCGACCATCACACGGATTACCTGTGCGCGGCGTGGCACCTCAATACCGAGAGCCTTCTCGATACAAGAGCATACGCAGTGCTCGTTAGGCAGAGCCGAGAAGTAGTCCATACGATCGTAGAAATGGATTGTCTGCGGATAAGTGAGTCCTTCGCAGAGTTTCTCGATACCGCGGTGGATATAACCGCAATAGAGGTCAATCTTCTTGACAGTCTCTCCGTCGAGCGAAGTGCGGAAACGGAGCACACCGTGAGTTGCTGGGTGCTGCGGACCGATGTTGACCACGAATTCCTCAGGAGCGAAGATTGTAGCAGTCTTTTCAACCACGTTCCCGTTCTCATCCTCTACATAGGTAACGGTTGTGTCGTCGTTAGCCTCATGATAAAGGCGGATAGGGTTAAGTTCTGGATTTGCGTCGTAGTCCTTTCTTAAAGGAAAACCCACCCAGTCATTGCGCAAATAGAGACGGCGCATGTCGGGGTGGTTGATAAATTTGATGCCATAGTAGTCGTAGACCTCACGCTCTTCCATACGTGCAATTTCCCAAATGTCGCTCACGCTGTGGAGCATCGGGTTTTCGCGGTCGGTTGTAGCGACACGTACCGACACCATCGAATAGTCGGCGGTCGACTTAATATAATAGGTGCAACCAAGCGATTCGCCGAAGTCCTCACCTACTACGCAAGCCAGCCAATCGTAGCCGGCAGTTTTCAATGTTTCGGCAACAGCATGCCATTTTGCATCGGGAACAATGGCCAAAGCCACCTCGTTTTCCTCAAACGTTGCTTCCGGACAAACCTTGCCGATTATTTCTTGTATATTTGCCATACCTTAATATCTTATTCTTGTACGTGTTCCTCTTTCGCTATCTCTGGATTCTCACGGAAGAAATCTTCGCGAGTGCGTTTGCGGTTTACTCCGCCGAAGAATTTCTCTACCTTAACCTTGCGTTGCAACTGCATCAAGCCGTAGAACATTGCTTCTGGGCGTGGAGGGCATCCCGGGATATAAACGTCGACAGGGACAACCTTATCGATACCAGTCACCACATGATAGGAATTCTTGAATGGACCGCCAGAAACGGCGCAACCACCAACAGCAATCACATATTTAGGTTCTGCCAACTGCTCATACAAGCGACGGAACACAGGCGCCATACGGTAAACAATCGTACCAGCAACCATCATAAAGTCTGCCTGGCGTGGGCTTGAACGAGCCACCTCAAATCCGAAGCGTGCCATGTCGTAGCGAGCAGCGCCGAGAGCGATAAACTCGATACCGCAGCAACTTGTTGCAAAGGTAAGCGGCCAAAGGGAATTGCTACGACCCCAATTTATGAGTTCGTCGAGTTTGCCAACTACAACGTTTTGACCTGACTCCTTGAGTTCATTAACGAGACCTTCGATATATTCGTTATCGTTGAAGTCGTCCCACTTCATTCCTTTAATCTTTACTTCCATTTCAACGCTCCTTTCCGCCAAGCGTAAGCGAGGCCTAAAATGAGGACAAAGAGGAATACACACACAGCGAGGATGCTCTGCACACCCATGCTCTTAGCGATGACAGCCCATGGGAAAAGGAACACTGTCTCGACGTCGAACATAAGAAACAAGATGGCAAACAAATAGTAGCCGACCTTGAACTGAACCATACTGTCTCCTCGGGTAGGGATACCGCACTCATACGGCTCACCTTTCTGCGGCGCAAATGACCGTGGGCCGATCCATGCCGCCAACGACAAGCCGATAACCACCAATGCCACACCTGTGAGCACTGCCACTAAGGCTGTCGAGGTACTTTCGATACCAAATATTGACAAATCCATATTTAAAAATTACATAAATTTCACTATTCAAAACCTTCGATGCCTCATAGCACGCTATAACTCAACAGATTGCCATCCGTTGACCAAATTTTGTGCTCTTCTTTGCATACTAAAGCCGTGCAAATATAACAATTCTTTTGTTCAAGGAAACACTTTTTTAGAATTAATTCACACCAAAAAAACAAAAAGTAACACTATTGCAACGAAACGGGACACGGACAAAAATCACCAAATATTGTGATTGTCAGACTTTGATTTTAATTGTTAATTTGCAACCGAAAATTTAGTTAAGTTTTGAAAATACCGAGTCTATTGTTATCCTCCGCCGTCATCGCCGTGGCCACGCATTCACAGGCCGCACCGACGGGCTCATTCGACGCCAACCAGTACGGCGACTCCATCGTCAATCTGAAAGAAATTTCAGTGACTGCCACCAAGCAACTGACAGAGGCGGAGGGCAACGGATCGGCTGCCACGCTGATTGGGCGCTCACAAATCGAACGGCTAAACCTTGCCAACGTCAAGGAGGCGGGAGCCATCGTCCCTAATTTTTTCATCCCCGAATACGGTTCGCGCATCACCTCTTCAATTTATGTGCGTGGCATGGGTGCACGCATCGACCAGCCTGTGGTGGGTCTGATCATCGACAACGTGCCGATTCTCAACAAGGACAACTACGACTTCGATATTGCCGACATCGAAAGCATCTTGATGCTCCGCGGCCCGCAAAGCACTATGTACGGGCGAAACACTATGGGTGGAGTGGTCAACATCCGCACACTTTCGCCACTGTCCTACGAAGGGTGCCGGATGCTGCTGGAATACGGCAAGGCCAATTCGATAAAAGCCTCGGTGTCGCACTACAGCCGAGTGTCGCGCTCGTTTGGCGTGGGCGGCAACATTTCAGTCTACCACACCGACGGCTTTTTCAAAAACATCAACAACGACAAACTCTGCGACAAGGAAACGTCGGCGCGTATGATGGTGAAATTGGCATGGAAACCGTCAGACAATTTCATTCTTGAAAATATGGCATCGGCATCGCTTACTCGTCAAGGCGGATATGCCTACGAGTTTGCCGACACCCACGAAATTAACTACAACGACACGTGTTTCTATCGCCGCACATCGGCAATCGATGGACTTACCATAAAATGGAAGACGGGTAACGTTGACATCACCAGCAGCACCAGTTACCAGTTTATCGACGACAACATGACGCTCGACCAGGATTTTCTGCCATTGTCCTACTTCGTGATGTCGCAAAAGAAGACAGAGCACGGACTTACGCAGGACTTCATTGTCAAGGGTTCGGCAATCAACGGCAAATTGAGTTGGATTGGCGGCGCATTCGGATTCTACAAACACCTACGAATGTCGGCGCCTGTGACATTCAAGGACTACGGCATCGACAATCTCATTGCTGGCAAATGGAACGAGATGAACCCCTACTACCCTATTATTTGGGATGAGCCTCAGTTTGTACTAGGCTCGCGCTTCACGATGCCGTCGGCAGGAGCCGCCGCCTATGGGGAAGCATCGCTGAAGGCTGGCCGATTTACAATAATCGGCGGATTGCGCCTCGATTATGAGCGCACTCAACTGCACTACTATAGCGATTGCTCAACCAGCTACACCGTGATGCAAACATCTACCGACGGCTCAACCACACCCTACGCTGTCCATCCTGTGGAGATTCACAATGCTGGCAAATTGTCGCGGTCGTTCACTCAACTGCTACCAAAATTCACCTTATCATATACATTGCCGACACGCGCCGACGTTGATCTCAGGCTAACCGTAGCGAAAGGCTACAAGGCGGGCGGATTCAACACACAGATGTTTTCCGATGTACTTCAACAACAGTTGATGGCAGGAATGGGCATCGGCCGCCAATACGATGTAGACAAAGTGGTAGGCTACAAGCCCGAAAGCAGTTGGAACGTAGAGTTGGGAGGCTCGCTGCAAACCGCCGACGGCAAATTGTCGGCAAGCCTGACGGGATTCTACATCAACTGTCGCGACCAGCAACTCACGGTGTTTCCCGACGGCGACATTACTGGCCGCATCATGACCAATGCCGGCAAGGCGCGCAGCCTTGGAGTGGAGGCATCGCTGACCTACCGCCCAATTGACCGGCTCACGCTCAACGCAAGTTACGGCTACACCAACGCCAAGTTCATCGAATTCAACAACGGCAAGGAGGACTATGCCGGTCACTACGTGCCCTACGCCCCTCAAAACACCATCTTCGCTTCGGTATCCTATCTGATTCCGATACGTAGCAAAGCGTTGCGCTACATCTCACCGCTCGTCTCCACTTCGGGCATCGGCAAAATTTATTGGAACGAGGCAAACACGATGACTCTGAATCTATATTTTAAGGCAGATGCGAGCATAAAATTCTCGTTTGCGAAATTTTCTGTAGATTTGTGGACAAAAAATCTGACTTCGACGCAGTATTCGACGTTTTATTTCGTTTCAATTAAGCATGAGTTCCTACAACGCGGCAAACCCGTACAGTTTGGAGCCACACTAAGAGTAACAATTTAAACAAATTATTATAAAAATGAAAAGACTACTTTCAATCTTCGCCGTTATGGCAATGGTCCTGTCTATGCAATCATGCATCGGCAGTAGCGACACACCTGACTACAACCAGAGCATTTCGCTCAAGGGCTACAACCACGTCACCGACATAACCAGCAGCAATTCCGACAACGTTCGCCTCAAGGCTGCGAAATACAATATCGGTATCAACATGACCGCCAACACTCTCGACCTCGACATCACTGGAGCATTTGATGCAAACGGGGACGAAACAACATTGTATCTCAAAAGCATCAAATTCACATATTCAGCAACCACAGGTTTCACCTTCTCGCTTGCTGAAGCAACACCAACATCAAGCGACGGCACAGAGCACAAATTGACAAACCTCAAAGGCAACATCACTCAATGGGCTATCGTAAATTCTGACAAGACAGCATATTTCTACATGTCGCTGCTCCAAATCAGTTACACACTCGACAGCAAATACGACGTGTTTGCCACAATCGAGACATCTACCGGCACATCGCCTGAAGTACTGTTCACAAACTGCAGCACAACAACTACTGCAGAGAGCGTATCGCCGTTCAGCACAACAGTTACAACTTACATGATTACTTTCAACTCGACAACATCGGCAAACGTAACACTCCGCAGCGCACAATTCTCACAGCGCATGCCACAAACATCGATGGTATTCCCTAACATCCCTGTAACACTGACAAAAGACGGCTACGTACTTGAAGCAGCAGAGATTACACCGACTATCAACGACACACCAATGCCAAGTTACAAGATTTCGAACTTCAAGTTGGAGGCAACAAACAAAGGCACCGTTGCCAACACTTCATTCAACTGCACAATCAGCGACGTGCTCTACACCGTAAAAGGCTACGGCACAATGAAGGCAAAAAGTTCTACCTCTGACCAATAAAACAGAGCATCTAATCTCTACATAACCTGGAGCCGGCACATTCATCAAAAGAATTTGTCGGCTCTTTTGTTAATAAATCTTGATTGATTGTACTTTTTACAAGAAATTTGGAATTTTCTTCAAAATAATAGTACCTTTGAACCAGAATATTATGGGCAACAACGATACTGATATAGTCAATAGGCTTCATGACCCCAAGCAATGCCACCAGGCATTCACCGAGATCATCAAAACCTACAGCGAACCGCTCTACTGGCAGATTCGCCGTATGGTCGTGAGCCACGACGATGCCAACGATCTCCTGCAAAACACCTTCCTAAAGGCGTGGACAAGCATTGACAACTTCCGTGGCGACGCCAAACTGTCGACGTGGCTATACAAAATCGCCATCAACGAGTCAATCACATTCATCAACAAGGAAAAGCAGAAACAAAACATCTCAATCGACGACGACGATTCGTTTCTCGTCAACACCCTTGAAAGCGACGAATGGTTTGACGGCGACGAGGCGAAACTGCTGTTGCAGAAAGCCATTGCCACCCTACCGGAGAAGCAAAGGCTGATATTCAACATGAAGTATTTCGACGAGATGAAATACGAGGACATGTCGGAGATTCTTGGCACGTCGGTGGGCGCCTTGAAAGCATCCTACCACCATGCCGTAAAAAAAATTGAACTTT
>CAVEIP010000021.1:11198-12269 GCA_963615935.1 [Ruminococcus] lactaris
TAAACCTTCTGCAATAATTCAAGTCAAAAGGGTACTATGGACAAAAAAAGCGACATATTGACTAAATTAGGCAAAGATTCAGGATTCAAAGTTCCGGAAGGCTACTTCGCTGATTTTGCGGACAAAATGGCCAACTCATTGCCTGAGCGTGAACTTCCAAAGGTAATCAAACCTACACGCTGGATGCGCATCCGTCCGTATGTATATATGGCGGCTATGTTTGCAGGAGTGTGGTGTATGCTATACCTTTTTCAGGACTTGTCAAAGCGCAGCGGCGCAACAAGCACCGACGGCCAGTTTGCCGAAGCAATGAGCGACCCACAAATGTGGAACGAACTCGAGAAGTCAGGACAAGTGTCCGATGAAGATTTGATGGATCTGATGAACGACTCCAACATTGAGTTCGACACAACAGTGAACTAAAATCGAGTAACGATGATTCGTAGATCAACACTTGTAAGCCTACTGATTGCCACCATCCTGCTGCCGGCAATGCTGACTGCGCAAAACACAAGCGCACAACGCAGTCGCTGGATGGAGCAAATCAGAAAAAGCAAATTTGAATTTTTCACAAAAGAACTTAGCCTAACAAAGGAGCAACAAACTCAGTTTCTGCCCCTTTATGAAGAGATGGAAAAGTCCATCTACAAAGCAAACAACGAAACCGAACAATTGCTGAAAAAGACGGCTGAGAATACCCGTGCAACCGACACTGAATATGAGGCCACGGCTACCGCTGCTGCAAAAGCAACTTTGCGACAGGGAGAAATAGAACTTGAATATTTCAACAAATTCAGCAAAATACTGAGCAAGAAGCAGTTGTTTCTGCTTAAGCAAGCCGAAGACAAATTCACGCAATATCTGCTGAAGCAACGGCGAAAACAACAGTAAGTCTTTTTACTAAAGCAACAATCATCAAAAGCGCCTCTTGCAACCGATGCAGAAGCGCTTTTTTGTTTTTAATCTACACACAAGGCACGATGAACAAAATTATTAAAACCATGGCAATAGTATCAGCCATAGGAATCAACGCTATGGCAAAAGCCCCCGATTTCCGATACCCGGAAACAG
>CAVEIP010000021.1:12279-23150 GCA_963615935.1 [Ruminococcus] lactaris
GTTATCAATGAAGCAACAACACAAATCGAGAAAGCAGAGAAAAAAGGCAACGACAAGTTACTGATTGACGGAATGATACGGCTCTCGCTGGCAAAAGCGAGCATATCCGACGACAATCTGCCTGTCCTTACGGCTAAAGTAGACAGTCTTGCGGCCAACACAAAAGACGTACGCACCAAGGCTCTGTTGCTGGGACTTGAAGGCGATATGCTCGTTGGCGCCTACAATAACGACAGGTACAAATACGACCAACGCCAAAAGGCTGGCACCACGCGTCCAAAGGACATACGGGAATGGAGCCACGAGGACTATTGCGACCGCATCCTTGAACTGTCGGAAGCGATGCTTGCCGACAGCACTGAACTGCTTGCCACACCTGTAGACAAATACCGCGACATAATCCTTCAGTCGGAAGTGCTACCTGAGTTTGCGCCAACACTCTACGACATGCTTGCCCACCACAGCATTCAGCAAATCAGGTCGTTTTCCAACGATGACATCAACAAGGAATCGAAACAGCGCATCGACGGCATCTACGCATCGTTGTTGTCGAGCCACAAGGAGGGCGATGCTGCATATATCTATAGCCTCGTCAGCAGCGTCGGCTACAGGCCCGACAAAGAAGACATTGAACAGTTAAAGAGTGTGGCGAAGAAATATGCCGACAGTCCATACTCCGTCGAGATTATCGACAAACTTGCCAGCAACGCTGAGGACGATGCCGAGGTGGTGAAGATGATGCGCCGTGCCATTGTGCGACATGCCTCCTACCCTCGCATCAACGCATTGCGCAACCATCTGTATTCCATCGACCAACAGAAACTTCACGTATGGAATTCCGAGTTGGCTACTTCACAGACTCCCATCACCTTGCACGTTTCCAGCCAGAATCTAAATAGGGTAAAAATCACAGCGTATTCCTTACCTTTTGATTTCCCGGACAATCGTGATTCTATCAAGGTCATACGTCGGCATCGCATTGCAAAGGAAATCACCTTCGCCCTTAACAACGGCAAGGACACTACCATAACGTTCCCCGCATTGCCAGTGGGCAAATATGCCCTTATTCCCACGTTCACCGACCGCGGTACAGGTCGTGACGTTGTTGGCTCACCCGATTTCATCACGGTTTCCGACATCGACATAATGATGGCAACGAGCATCAACGGCGACGAACGGCTGATTGTGGTCGATGCAACGACATCAAAACCTATCGAGGGTGCGAAAGTAACAGTAAGTACCCGCGAAAACGGGACTGCGTGGAAGACTCTAACCACCGACAAAGACGGATATGCCGTTGTCAACGGACTTCACCGGGATACCTACTACTATTTTCAGGCCGTTGTCGGCGATGATTACAGTCGCGAATTCGGCAAATGGATTAACAATAGGACATCGTCCGACCAGACTATGAGCCTACATTGCTCGGTGTTTACCGACCGCGGCGTTTACCGTCCTGGCGAGACGGTTAATTTCGCAGTCGTGGCCTACCGTTCTGGCCAACGCGCACTCGAATTGGCAAAGAAGCAGGTATTAACTGTGGAACTCATCAACCGAAACTGGAAGACGGTTGAAACAAAGGAAATAACCACCGACGAATTCGGGCGCATCAATGGCTCGATGACCATCCCCACCGATGGATTGACTGGAATGTTTACCATTCGGATAAAAGCCACTGGCGACAACAACGTGGGCTCTGCCCGATTTGAGGTGAGCGAATACAAAGCCCCGACTTTCTACATCGAGGTTGACCACGACAAATGCGAACTGAAGGAGTTTGACAAGGTGAAAATCTGCGGCCACGCAATGACATATTCTCAATTTCCGCTTGCCAACACCAAGATTGAAGCATCGTTTGAGCAAGGCTTCTCTTGGTGGTGGGACGACGTGGAAATTGAAAACTACGAAACGGAAACCGTGACCGACGCCGATGGCAATTTCTCAGTCATCATCCCCGC
The DNA here is from genome assembly GCA_963615935.1 of [Ruminococcus] lactaris. Taxonomy (GTDB): domain Bacteria; phylum Bacteroidota; class Bacteroidia; order Bacteroidales; family Muribaculaceae; genus Limisoma. The sequence goes on from CAVEIP010000021.1 coordinate 14,238, forward strand.
CGACAAATTTTCAGAGAAAGAGGGCGAGTTGTTTGTGAGGGTAACACTCCGCGCCACCGACAGCCGCGGCGAGACCCAATCGACAACGGAACGGATGAAAATCGGCAAATTGGCATCACTTCCTACGCTGAACGACATCACAGCCAACGCACTGCGACCCATAGAAATAAGCAACGATTTGAAGAACTTTGACTTGCTTAACTACTCCATTCTCGATTCCGACTCTACGCAAGTGATGGTAGGGCAACTCACACCCGATGCGCAGAGCATCGACTGCTCGGGGCTGGAGAGCGGCGAATACATAGTCAAGGTGTCGATGCCCAACGGCAAGAGCAAGTCGCTGAAGTTGCGTCTCTACCGCCCTACCGACAATCACTTGGCATTCACCACGCCATTGGTCGTTGATGCCGAAGAATCGATAACATGCGATGCCGACGGCTCGTTCAGCATCCGCTGGGGCAACAGTTTTGAAAGTTATTTCTACTACATCATCACTTGCGACGGCAAGGTAACCGACTTCGGATGGCAAGGCCGCGAGGCCGGCATGCACGATTTCAAGGCAAAGGCAGAGTTTACAGAGCGAGGCAAGTCGGACATCACCATCTATCACATGGAAGGTCACAAAGTAATTGCCAAAAACATTGCGCTATTGCCAGCCACGCCGCAGGACAGCATCGAGATTGTTGCCGAAACATTCCGCGACAACATAACACCAGGAGCGAAGGAGACTTGGAAACTGCGCATCAAGAACAACAACGGCAAAACGTTCCGCTCTGCCGTGATTGCCAACATGTATGATGCCGCACTCAATTCCATCATGCCCAACACCTATACGTTTGCTCCCACCTACTACAGTTGGAATATGTTTTCTGTCGACACTCAACCATCTGCCCGAGAGCACAGTTCGCACGCAGAAACACAGTACGACCTCCTTAACTATGCCTACTTCAGTTGTCCATGGCTGAACTATTATGGGGAAGGGTTCTACACTGGACCGCGATACGGATTCAACAGTCTTCGTCTCATGAAGATGTCGGCCAACACAATGGTCGACGATGCCGCTCCATCCAGTGCGGATTTATTTGAATGTGAAACCCGAGGCGAATCGGAAACTATTGAGCCAGAGGCAGAGACAGACAAATCATCAACAACGCAGTTGCGCGACGAGGGCGTCAAGACGGCGTTCTTTATGCCAGGTCTTGTCACCAACGAGCACGGAGAGGTAACGTTTACGTTTGAAGTGCCTAACCGCAACACTCAATGGCAATTCTCTGCCATAGCCTACACCGACGACCTCCACGCCCACTACATCAACCGATTGGTTACGGCAGCGAAAGAACTGATGGTGTCGCCAAACGTACCGCGGTTTGTCCGTGAAGGCGACAAATTGGAGGTGCAAACAGCGGTTATCAACAACACCGACAATGCGCAGACCGTCGATGTAACCATCGAGATAAACGACACCAAGCAGACTTTCAGCAGTATCGTTCTGGAGCCGAAAACGTCGAAGACGCTAATTTCGACCTACGATGTGCCGACGACTGCGACAAATGTTGTTGTGACAACAAGTGTTGCCCGCGACGGACGGATGATTGACGGCCAGCGCGACTGCATTGCAGTGCTTACTGCTACTACCGACGTGGTGGAGGCTGCTCCGTTCTACCTCAACAGCAACGATAGCCACAAAACTCTGGCGATGCCGCATTTCAACGGCAACGGGCGGATGACTATCGAATATTCCGACAACCCTGCATGGTATGCCGCCACTGCCCTTCCGTCAATGAAACAAACGGCGGAAACGGCATCGGCACACATTCTGAACTACTACATCTCAAAAGTTGCCTCGAGCATATTCGACGACAACCCCGAAATTGCAATGGCTATTGACGAATGGACGAAAAGCAAATCGCTCAAATCTAACTTGCAAAAGAACGAAGATCTGAAAATCATCTCACTCAACAATACTCCTTGGGTGCGACTGGCCGAAACGGAGACCGACATGATGCAGCATTTCGCCGACTTTACCGACCCTGTCGCCGTTCAGCAATGCCAACAAAAAGCGATATCGGGACTCTACGACTTGCAGAAACCAGATGGAGGATTCGGCTGGTTCAAGGGTTGTTTCGCTAACATATTAACTACGGAGGAAGTGCTCTGGTTGTTTGGCAACCTCAATGAAATGGGAGTATACCCTAAGGACGATGCTACAGTAAACCGCATCGTGAAGCGCGCTGTGGCATACTGCGACAAATACTACACCGAACGGAGCAAGAAGGCAACAGACCGCGAATGGTTTATCGCCTATGCCTCCGACTACGTCTACACCCGTTCAATGCTGCCTGTAGCAGCCCCCGCCGGTGCGATGAAACAGATTGTCGACGAGGTGGTTAAACGCTCGGCTGATAAATGGGGAGACTTCACCGTCACAGGAAAATCGAAAGCGGCAGTGTTGCTCGCCAACAGCAATCATACGAAAGAGGCCAAAGACATTGTGGAATCGCTTCGCCAATTTGCAGTAAAGTCGGCCGACCACGGCACATATTGGGATGTTGACGTCTACGACAAGGTTCTTGTGGCATCGATCGCCTTGAAGGCATTCTACAAGGTTAATCCGAACGACCCTACCATCGAGGGCATCCGCCAATGGCTTTTGCTCGCCAAAGAAACCCAATACTGGGGCTCTACGGTCAACGCATGCAATGCCATCAACTCAATCCTCTCCACAGGCAAGAGTTGGACAAAGCGCACCCGCAAGGCACCAGTAATCAAAATTGGCTCAACAACCGTTGATACATCTGGTGCTACACCCTACTTCGGCTACATCCGCCGCGAAATCACGACCGACAAAAGCGGCGACATCAGCATCCGCCGCGACTCGGGTTGCCCAGCGTGGGGTGCGGTATATTGCCAATACAGTGCGCCGATGGATAGCGTGAAGAGCCACGCAAACAATGAAGTGAAGATTGAGAAGCAGTTCTTTGTCTACGACGGCGAGAACAGACTTGTGCCCGCGGCAACGACCTCGTTCCGTGTGGGGCAGCGCATTCAGGTGCGACTCACCATCCGCAGTGAGCGCGACATTGACTATGTGGCAATCACCGACGACCGCGGCGCATGTTTTGAGCCTGTCGACCAGACAAGCGTCTACGAATGGCAAGAGGGCAACTGCATCTACCACGAAACCCGCGACTCTGCCACCAATTTGTTTATCCCGAGAATCGACAAAGGCACGTATGTCATAACCTACGATGTGTATGCCAACAATGCCGGCACCTATGGCAGCGGCATAGCGTCATTGCAATGCCAATATGCCCCTGCCATAACGGCTCACTCTGCTGGCTCGACATTGACGGTTGAATAGAAGTAACGCTTACTGCAATATGCACAAAGAGAGTCTGACCCTGCGGCCAGACTCTCTTGTTTTTGTTATGTTGGATTAATGTTATTCCATCAGTTTGCGGTATCGGATGCGGTGAGGCTCAACATCGCCCATGCGGCGGCGTTTGTCTTCCTCATACTCCGTATACGAGCCTTCATAGTAGAACACCTGACTGTCGCCCTCGAATGCGAGGATGTGGGTACAAATGCGGTCGAGGAACCAACGGTCGTGGCTCACCACAACTGCACATCCGGCAAAGTTCTCAAGACCTTCTTCGAGTGCACGAAGGGTGTTGACGTCGATGTCGTTGGTCGGCTCATCAAGAAGAAGCACATTACCCTCCTCCTTGAGAGCCATGGCAAGATGCAAGCGATTTCGCTCACCACCAGAGAGCATACCAATTTTCTTTTCTTGGTCGGCTCCGGCAAAGTTGAACTTCGACAAATATGCGCGGGCATTGACGTCGCGGCCACCCATGCGGAACAACTCCGTGCCGCCCGACACCACTTGGTAGACCGTTTTCTCCGGGTCAAGATCCTTGTGGGTCTGGTCAACGTAGGCAATCTTTACCGTTTCTCCAACCTCAAACGTACCCTTGTCGGCTGTTGCCATACCCATGATGAGTTTAAACAATGTGGTCTTGCCGGCACCATTAGGGCCAATCACGCCGACAATGCCGTTAGGCGGAAGCATGAAATTGAGGTCGTCGAAGAGTACCTTCTCTCCGAAAGCCTTTGCCACATGCTGCGCTTCGATAACCTTGTTGCCAAGTCGTGGTCCGTTGGGGATAAAGATTTCGAGTTTCTCCTCACGCTCCTTCTGGTCCTCGTTGAGCAATCGGTCGTAACTCGACAAGCGAGCCTTACCCTTTGCCTGACGAGCCTTCGGTGCCATACGAATCCATTCAAGTTCGCGTTCAAGAGTCTTGCGGCGCTTGCTTGCCTGCTTTTCCTCCTGTGCCATGCGCTTGGTTTTCTGGTCGAGCCACGAACTGTAGTTACCCTTCCAAGGAATACCCTCGCCGCGGTCAAGTTCAAGAATCCAACCAGCCACATGGTCGAGGAAGTAGCGGTCGTGGGTGATGCAAATCACTGTGCCAGGATATTGCTGGAGATGCTGCTCCAACCAGTCGATCGACTCTGCATCGAGGTGGTTGGTAGGCTCATCGAGCAACAGGATATCGGGGTTCTGCAGCAACAAGCGGCAAAGAGCCACACGACGGCGCTCGCCTCCCGAGAGAGTAGCCACATTTTGGTCCTCAGGCGGGCATCGCAAAGCGTCCATTGCGCGTTCCAACTTATTGTCGATGTTCCAGGCATCGGCAGCGTCTAGTTTGTCCTGCAGTTCAGCCTGGCGGTTGATGAGTTTGTCCATCTTGTCGGGATCTTCAAGCACGTCGGGGTCGGCAAAACTCTCGTTCACCTTGTCGAATTCAGCCAATAGGTCGAGCACTGGCTGCACTCCCTCTTGAACAATCTCCTTGACTGTTTTCGAGGGGTCGAGTTTAGGGTCTTGCTCCAGATAGCCCACACTGTAGCCTGGAGAGAACACCACTTCGCCTTGATACTGCTTGTCGATGCCTGCAATAATTTTGAGGAGCGTTGACTTACCGGCACCGTTCAAACCGATGATGCCGATTTTCGCTCCATAGAAGAATGAAAGATAGATGTCTTTCAGCACTTGTTTTTGTGGCGGGTAGATTTTGCTCACACCCACCATCGAGAATATCACTTTCTTGTCGTCAGCCATAATTATGATGTTTGGTTGATGATAATACAATTCCGCTTAATGGCGGCGTGTTTCCTTGATTTTGTAGTCGCAACGGATTTTTCCGCGTGCAATGTTGTTGAGTTTGCTCTTGATGAGTTGTTTGCGGATTGGCGAGATGCGGTCCACATAGAGTGTGCCGTCGAGATGGTCATACTCGTGTTGGATGATGCGTGCGAGATAGCCTTCAAACACTTGTTCGTGCTCCTCAAAATTCTCGTCGAGCCAGTTGAGCAACACCTTCTCGTAGCGAGTAACCGACTCGCTCAAGCCTGGCAGGCTGAGGCATCCCTCGGAGCGGGTTACTTTCGGTCCGTCGGTGAGGATGTCGAGTTCGGGATTGACCAATGTGAGTTTCACACCTTCGAGTTCGGGGAAGGTGTCCTTAAGCACGTCAGCATCAATTACTATCAGGCGGATTGGCAAGCCCACCTGAGGCGCTGCGAGGCCAACGCCCTCCGATTCATACATCGTTTCGTACATGTCAGCGACCAGTTTCTTCAAGTCGGGATAGTTTTCAGCCACGTCTTCGGCCTCTTGCCGAAGCACTGGTTGTCCGTATAAATAGATTGGTAATATCATATATAATTTGCTTATTTCAATTTAATACTTTTTGCTTTCAAGGTAGTCGTTGAGAATGATTGTTGCTGAAATCTCATCAACGATAGCCTTGTCGCGGCGGGCTGATTTCTTCATTCCTCCGTCGAGCATTGCCCGGTGAGCCAACACGGAAGTGAAACGCTCATCGTACATCTCCACGGGAATCTGCGGCAACTGCTTTGCCAACTGGCGGAGAAAGGGCTCAATGTAGCGCATGCTCTCCGACGGCTGGTTATTCATCTGCTTGGGCTGCCCTACCACAATCTTGTCGACCGTCTCCTTTTGGACATACTGCTTAAGGAAACCGATGAGTTCGTGCGTAGGCACAGTGGTGAGTCCGTTAGCCACAATCTGCAAGGTGTCGGTAACGGCAATGCCTGTGCGGCGGCGGCCATAGTCAATAGCAAGAATCCTGCCCATTATCGGTTTTTGTCAATTTCGTTTACAGCAAGACGCAGGGCGGAGAGTCGCTCAAGAAGACCTTCGATCCTGTCGAGCGGCAACATGTTTGCACCATCGGATTTAGCCACCGAAGGGTTCTGGTGAGTCTCCATAAACAGTCCGTCGACACCGGCTGCAATGCCGCAGCGCGCCATAGTTTCAATCAGATGAGGCAACCCACCTGTCACACCGCTCGTCTGGTTAGGTTGCTGGAGCGAATGGGTCACATCGAGGATTACAGGCGCATACTGGCGCATTGTTGGAATGCCACGATAGTCGACCAACAGGTCCTGATAGCCGAAAGTTGTGCCGCGCTCTGTGATTGCCACATCGTTGTTGCCAGCGTCCTTCACCTTCTGCACGGCAAATGCCATCGCCTCTGGAGAAAGGAACTGTCCTTTCTTGATGTTGACCATCTTGGCTGTTTTTGCGGCAGCCACGAGCAAGTCCGTCTGACGGCAAAGGAAAGCAGGAATCTGCAGCACATCAACGTATTCCGCCGCCATCGCTGCCTCTTCGGCCGCATGGATATCGGTAACCACAGGGATGCCGTAGGTGGTGCGCACCTTGCGCAGCACTTCCAGTGCCTTGATGTCGCCGATGCCCGTAAACGAGTCGATGCGCGAACGGTTGGCCTTGCGGTAACTACCCTTAAACACATAAGGGATGTTGAGCCTGCGGGCTATTTCTGATATATGTCCGGCAATGTCCATAGCCATCTGCTCGCCCTCAATAACGCATGGGCCGGCAAGAAGAAAGAAATTGCCTGTTGAAGATTTTTTTAATGTTTCTATCATCATTTTGTCTGATTTATCGTGTGGACTGCGGCACAAGCAAACATGCCTGCAGTTTCAGTGCGCAAACGGCTGTCGCCAAGGGTCACGGGAATAAATCCAGCATCGAGCGCCGCACGGATTTCGGGCTGACTGAAATCGCCTTCCGGACCAATCATTATCGTCACGTCGCTCCCCTTGGAATATTCCTTTACGAAATCGCGTCGGGGAATTTCGGGGTCACAATAAGCGATGAAACGCTGTCCCCGCGGTGCGTTCTTAATGAAGTCGGCAATCGGTGTCAGTTCGTCGAGTTGCGGAAGAGTAGCCTTGAGCGACTGCTTCATTGCCGACACAAGAATCTTGCGCAAGCGCTCCGTTTTCAGCACCTTTCGCTCCGAATAGCGGCACAGTAGAGGCACTATTCGGTCCACTCCCATTTCGGTCACTTTCTCTGCGAGCCATTCCATCCGGTCCATGTTCTTGGTCGGCGCCACAGCCACCGTGATGCGGCATCCCCAATGCGGGGCCACGTCGATGGTTTCGTCGATTGCCACAGCGCAATTCTTGGCGTTAGCAGTGAGGATGTGGCAAAGATAGAGATGTCCTTTTCCGTCGACCACCTCTATCGTCTCGCCTTCTTTGAGGCGCAACACGCGCACGCAATGTTGCGCCTCCTCATCGGGGAGCAACATTGTCGTGGATATGTCGGGTGCATAAAAACGATGCATCGTTTATTCTTTATTCTGTCGTTATTATTATTTATATTCTTTTACAACAGCATGTTTTGCCTCTTCCTTATCGTTGGCGCTAAACACCACCATAAAGGCAATGGCAACCACCAAAGCAAAGCCTGCGAAGATAAACCATGCGGACTGCCAGTCGCCCACAAGGAATCCGTCCTTCCACTCGCAGTAGTGGTTGATAATGGCACCGGCAATGAGTGTACCGATTGTAGCGCCGAGGCCATTGGTCATGAGCATGAACAATCCCTGGGCGGAAGCACGCACCTTCACGTCGCAAGCGCTGTCGACAAACAAGCCGCCAGAAACGTTGAAGAAGTCGAAAGCCACGCCGTAGACAAGGCACGAAAGCACGAAGAGGATTACACCCGGGAATGCTGGATTGCCGAGTCCGAAGAATCCGAAGCGACCCACCCAAGCAAACATTGCAATGAGCATCACAATCTTAATGCCGTAGCGTTTCAGGCAGAACGGAATCAACAGGATGCAGACAGCCTCAGCAACCTGCGAGATCGACACAAGGAGTGTAGCATTGTTGGCGGCAAACGAGTTGCTGTATTCAGCAATACCCTTGAAACTTGTGATAAACGGAGTGGCATAGCCATTGGTCACCTGCAGCGACATGCCAAGGAGCATCGAGAAGATGAAGAAGATGGCCATACGCTTGTTTTTGAACAACTTGAATGCGTCCAAGCCAAAAGCCTCGTGAAGCGATTTCGATGCGCCACCCACCAAGCGGCACTGCGGCAACAGGAAGCAGTACAGGAAGAGAATCACACCAAGTGCGCCCGACACGAAGAACTGCATATAGGTGTATTGGAATTTGTTTGCATTGTCAGCCAAGGTGAAGAAGAACGAGCCGCCGTCGAGCGTTGCGCAGTTCACAAACCACATCGTTGCGATAAAGCCCACTGTGCCAAACACACGGATTGGAGGGAAGTCCTTCACCGTGTCGAGTCCGTGTTCCTTCAAAATTGTGAATGCCGTGGTGTTGGACAATGCAAGTGTCGGCATGTAGAACGCCACGCTGATTGTGTAGAGCGCGATGAACGTTGCCTTGCTCGGCTCAGCCGCCGTCATGCCCATATAGCAAAGTCCGAACATTGCCAATCCGGCAACCAAGTGGCAGATGCCCAAGAGGCGCTGCGGCTGTACATAGCGGTCGGCAATCCCTCCCATGATTGTAGGCATCACTATTGATACAATACCC
>CAVEIP010000021.1:23160-26099 GCA_963615935.1 [Ruminococcus] lactaris
CCGAGGTAGTTTCCCATGCAAGTAAGATACGCTCCCCAAACGGCGAATTCGAGGAAATTCATTACTATCAGTTGTAACTTTATACTTTTCATTTCAAAATAGTTATTAGTTAGGTTTTTTATGGTTTATGAATTTTTACTTTCCTGTTTACTTTCAATGACAGCCTTTATTTCTGCAGCGCGCTCATATTCCTCTTTGCGGATGCAGTCGTTGAGCATGCGCTGAAGTTCTTCTTTCGAGAAGCGCTGAAGCGGGATTTTCGAGATGTCGGGCTCGCTTTCGGCTTCGTTGCGTATCATCTCCTCACCGTCCTCTGAAACAAAGCCTGTTTCCTTAACCACTTCAGCAGTGGTGTAGATTGGCGAATGCGTGCGTATCGCTATTGCGATGGCATCGCTTGTGCGGGAATCGATTACCACTTCGCGGTCGTCCTCGACCAGGTGCAGTTCGGAGTAGAACACGCCTCTCTCAAACTTGTAGATAAACACCTCTTTCACCCTGATACCAAAAGCATGCACCGCAGCCTTAAAGAGGTCGTGTACCAAAGGCCGCGGCAGGCTCACGTGCTGCAACTGAGCGGCAATAGACTGCGCCTCGGCCGAGCCTATCACCACGGGAATGCGGTGCACACCCTCATCTTCAGCAAGAATAAGGGCATAAGCCCCTTGCTGAATCTGGTTCTGGGTGATGCCCAGCACACTAATCTTTATCTTGTTTGTATTCTCGTTGTCCATCATTACAATTTCACTTTCTGACCAGTAATCACGCCGCTGCCATAACAGAGATGACCTGTAGCATCATAGATTACGGCAAATTGTCCAGGAGCGATGCCTTGCACCTTGTCCTCCGACTCAATGACATATTCTCGTCCTCCAAGAGGCACAAAACGCGCCTTCATAAACACCGGCGTGTGGCGGTTCTTGAACATAATGTCGACTGGCTCGGCCTGTCCTTCCCACGGATTGCCGCTAATAAAGTGCATCTCGTCGATATGGATGGTCTTGCCGTACTGCTTGTCGGTATCGTAGCCGTTGCTCACATAGATTGTGTTGTCGGCAACGTTTTTCTTCACCACATACCAAGGGCCGCCGCTCAAGCCGAGACCTTTGCGCTGGCCGATGGTGTGAAACCAGTAGCCCTTGTGCTCGCCAATCTTCTTGCCTGTTTCAAGTTCTATGATGTTGCCCTTCTTCTCGCCAAGGTGACGACGAATAAAGTCGTTGTAGTTTATTTTGCCAAGGAAACAAATGCCTTGGCTATCCTTGCGGTAGGCATTAGGCAACTTCACCTCTTGGGCGATGCGGCGCACTTCCTCTTTGGGGAGCGATCCGATTGGGAACATCAGGTGCGACAGTTGCTCGTAGGAGATTTGAGCAAGAAAGTCGGTTTGGTCCTTGACTGGGTCGACCGCCGTGGCAAGATAGTGCTTGCCGTCGACAAAGTCGGTAGTGGCATAGTGCCCAGTGGCAGTCATGTCGAAGTCCTTTCCCCAGCGCTGTTCAAAGTAGCCGAACTTTATCATCTTGTTGCACATCATATCTGGGTTTGGAGTGAGTCCGCTTTTGACTGTGCGCAAGGCATACTCCATAACATTGTCCCAGTATTCCTGGTGCAATGAAACAATTTCGAGAGGCAGACCATAGCGGTGAGCAATGGCTGTGCACATCTCAATATCTTCTTCTGCAGAGCAGTCGCCCTCGTCTGTATCCATTCCGATACGGATATAAAACAACGTCAAGTCGTGGCCTTCTTCCTTGAGTTTGTGCACCACGACAGCGCTGTCGACACCACCCGAAATCAATGCAGCAATTTTCATTTATTCTGTTCTCCTAAAAGTTTTTAAGTTCGTTAAGATTGTCTTTGTTGGTGAAATAGAGCGACAACAGATAGTCGACCGACACCTTTCCTGGACCTGCCAATAGCATGAACATAAACATGCCCACAAACAGCAAAGGCACATAGCCCAACTGTAGGCTCGACATCAGCGCCACCTCATCCATAGGCATGTTGGCAATGCTTATCATGAGCCCGTTGTCAATGATATACCATTCGGCGAGAATCATCGAAACCATCGGCAGAATGACCGACAGGCGTGTGAGAAATCCCAGAATTAGGAATGCCGAGCAAACAATCTCAATGCCAATCATTATGTCGAGCGTTGTTGCAGAGCCGAGACCCAACAGATTCGGAAAATACTTCACAAAGAAGTCATAGTTTGCCATCTGGCGGATGCCGAACTGCATGAACATAATTCCGGCAAAAACGCGGATAAAGAACCGCGACAAGTTGCCGTAGGTGCGATAGGTCTCGGCAACAAAAATCTTCCTCAGTCGTTTGCGGTGTTTCATTGCTGTTGTGCTTTGGATTTGGCAACCGCATCGAAGGCAGTCAACAGGTCGTCGACGCCAACAAATTTGGCTGTTATCTTTTTGTCTTTGTCAAGCAGATAGATTGTAGGACGGAGACGTTGGTCAAACTTCTCGGCAGCATCTGGAAGGTTTGCCACCTCCCACCCTTCCGGCTCAGAGGCCAAAAGGTTGTCCATCTCGGAATTGTCAACCGAATAGACCGACACAATTTTCAAATTGTTGATTTTAATCAACTCGCCAGCAGAAAGGCTCGCATTCAGGCGCACTTTCCATATTTTGCAGTCAATATTGTCGGGCACGTTGAAAAACAACACTGTCGTCTCAGCAGTAAGACCATAGAGGCTTGCCGCATTTGAAGCCGACTGACGAAGCGGGAAATCAGCAACTTGTGCTCCTACGGCTGAACTCGTCAAAGTGTTGACATTGCGCTGAAGCCAATCCTTCAAATCCTTAGGTGCTTTCTTTGCAGCAACGATATTGCTTACAAAAAATCCGTACACCTCATCGGAGCAGTACTGGCTCAACATGTTGTAGACCTCCGACTGAAGGAGTCCTACCGTAATGTTAAGG
>CAVEIP010000022.1:0-378 GCA_963615935.1 [Ruminococcus] lactaris
GTTTGGTGCGGTGGCTCTCTTTTGCAAGAAAATTCAACGAAATTGGTAAATTTGCGATATAAAGTAACTTTTTGTTTGTTTTTTATTACATTTTGTAAGTGTTTTGTTTGTTTTTCTAATTATTCTATTTACCTTTGCGGTGTCCTATTGAACGGATGACTGAAAAATAGTTTTTGATTATGGTATAGTTAAGGTAAAATGAGTTTATGGAAAAGATAGACAGTCTCCCTCTGTGGAGACTGATGAAATAAAGTCAGAATTGTGTTTCATAGGAAAAGCGAGATTAGATAAAAATAGTAAGTGAATAGGGTGTCTGTGAGGATACCCTTTTCTTTTGTTGCCCCTGATTTGCAACAAAAATTGACCCAAGTTGCCCCT
>CAVEIP010000022.1:388-5625 GCA_963615935.1 [Ruminococcus] lactaris
AAACAAATGCTGTATATTTGCGATGTTAATAACTTGAATCACATATGTTCACACGCGATATATTGCAGCAGATGGAATTGTGGAAGGCGAGTGAAGTCCACAAGCCTCTCATCCTGCGCGGTCCACGGCAGGTGGGCAAGACAACGGTTGTGGATGAATTTGGCAAGCAGTTTGACAATTACCTGTATTTCAACATGGAATTGCCAGCCAACTTGCGGCTCTTTGAGATGGAAATAAGCATCGACGAACTTGTAGGCATGCTTTTTGCCAGCAAAGGGTTGAAGCAAAATCCAGGTACAACACTTATTTTCATTGATGAGATTCAAAATTCACCAAAGACGATAGCCCTGTTGCGCTATTTCTACGAGCAACGCCCCGACCTCTATGTTGTGGCGGCAGGGTCGCTGCTTGAAAATGTAGTCGATGTGAATGCAAGTTTTCCGGTTGGAAGGGTGCAGTATCTGGCGGTTCATCCGTGTTCGTTCAATGAGTTTCTCGGGGCGTTAGGCAAGCAGAACCTGCTGCAGATAATAAGCCAAAAACCAGAACTTACGGTGGCATTCCATAGTGAACTGATGCATATGTTCAATATCTATTCCATTGTTGGAGGAATGCCTGAGGCTGTGCAGCATTATGCTTCTACTGGCGACATTGTCGCTACTGCCGACGTGTATGAAACATTGATACAAGCCTATAAGGACGACGTGGAGAAATACGTGAAAGGCAGCAAGTTGACCGATGTGGTGCGCTTTGTGCTGTCCTATGGATGGGCATTTGCTGGAGAGACAGTGACGATAGGAAATTTTGCCAATTCGGGTTACAAGTCGCGTGAAGTTGGCGAAGCGTTTCGCGTGCTCGAAAAGGCGATGCTGCTTGAACTGGTCTACCCTACTTCATCCACCAAGATGCCAGCCATCCCTGAAACAAAGCGCAAACCAAAACTGATTTGGTTTGACACTGGTTTGGTCAATTATCAAGCAGGTGTGCGCAATGAGGTAATAGGCTCCACTGAAATGGTGGATTCGTGGCGCGGACATATAGCAGAACAAGTCACTGCACAGGAATTGCTGGCTTTAGACAGTCGTGTAGGGTCTCACCGTGCCTTTTGGGCTCGCCCAAACAATGGTGCGGAGGTCGACTTCATTTTGCGTCTTGGCACCAAGATATTTCCCATAGAGGTGAAGAGTGGTATAAACTCACATCTTCGCTCTCTACAGGTGTTTATGGACAATACCGATGTAGATATTGCCGTACGCGTATGGTCGAAGCCTTACGCTGTCGACGTGGTGAAAACCCCTTCTGGCAAGGAGTTTAAACTTGTCAACTTACCGTTCTATTTGATTAGCAAGATAGAGTCTGTTATAGCCTCTATTTCTTGAGCATTTGCTGGAGCAGGACGGGCTCGTTGGTGGTGATGAAGTCCACCTTGTTGTCGATGAGCCACTGCAGTTTGTCCTGTGTGTCGACGGTCCAGATGTTCACCTTCAACTTCAGTTTGTGGGCTTCGGCTATCCATTCGGGATGCTGCTGGATGGTGCCGTAACTGTAGTCGAGGCCGGCAAAGCCGAGGGCTTTGAGTTCTGCTGGCGCGAGTTCGCCGTTGAGGTAGTAAATCTTAGTGCCTTTTGGTGCGAGGCGCTTAAACTCCTTGCAGGCGAAGAGTGAGAACGAGATGTACTCGGTGCGCTTCTCAAGGCCGTATTTCTTCACCATAGCCACGATTTTCTCCACGGCTTCGGTTTCCTGTGCTTGGGTCTTGTGCGCCTTTAGTTCAAGCACAAGGCGGGTGGTTAGGGTCTTTGCCTTGGCGAGGTAAGCCTCAAGTGTAGGCATCGTTTCGCCGTTGTCGAGCACGATTGCCGACAGTTCTGCCGACGAACTCTCTTCCACCACATGGCCTTTAAACTTTGCGTCGTGGTTTACGAAAAGGTCGCCGTCGGTGCTCAGCCATACGTCAAACTCCGAGCCGTAGCAACGGATAGAGTCGGCCTTGGCGAGTGCCGCCAAACTGTTTTGCGCGGAGCCTGGAGCGCGCCAGTAGCCGCGGTGGGCCACCACTTTAGGTTGCGAAGCACTTGCTACGGCGGCAACGCTGAGCAGGAGTGCTGTGAAGATATTTGCGAGTTTCATATTGATGGATTTATATGGGTTCGTTTTTATTTTTCAAGATACCACAGCGAAGCCACCTTGCGGCGGATGGCAATGATGTTGCCGAGCGAGATGAGTCCGATAACAACCAGTCCCACAAGCGCCGACAGCCAGATTGGCTCGCCCGAGAGCGAGAACATCTGCAACTGGGTCATGTAGAGCGAGCGCGAGTAGAGCAGCAGCGCTATCGCCACCACATAGACCGCGGCGTTGACGTAGATCACCATCTTCTCGTAGGTGCCTGCCACCTGCTTTGGCGTGTAGCCAAGCAGCAGGAGGTCCTGCAGTTTCTTGGTGTTTTTCTGCAGCAACAGGTAGATGCTCAGAATCAGTATGAAGAACGACAACAGGCTGATAACCAGTCCTACGGCGATAACGATGCCCATAATCACGGTGAGCATGTAACTTGCCTTGTTGGAGTTCATCTTGTCGCCGGCAATCTCGTAGCCGTGCTTCTTCATGTACTTCTCTATAGCCACATCGCCAGGCTTGCTCACCTCGAGGATGAGTCTTGATGGCTGTACCTTCACCTCAGGCGCAAAGCGGTTGTTGCTCCATGTCATGAATTTCTCAGGCACGATGATGGTGTTCAGACGGTTGGAGAATCCCACCACGCGGCCTTCGATGTATTCCTGATGGCCGTCGGTGGCTGTGATGGTCAGCACGATGGGCACCTTCCCTACCATGTCCTCGCTCAACTGCGGCATGCCTTGCGAAGCAGCGAAGCCGAAATTGTAGAGCGACAGATAGTCTTTCGACAAGAGAATTGGCACCAGAGGGTGCGGGCTCGATGGGTCGAATGTCCAGTTGATGTTCTTCGTGTCGATAAACTCGTCGGGTACCGACTCGAAGAAGAGGAATGTGCGGAGGCTAAGTGCACGATTGCCTATGCTGATGTTGCCCGCTGCCTTGTAGTTGGTCGATGAGAATCGTCCCACCTTGCGCATCCACGGCTGGCGCTCAAGGTCGGCAATCTCGTCCTCAGAGAAGGCATTGGCATCGACGCCGCCAATCATGCTCTTCACCATCGACACTCCGCCAATGCTCTTTGTGACCACAAGATAGTCCTTGCGGATAAAACTGTCTTCGTCTTCAAACACGGGGCGCACGTCCTGCCAGAACTGGATGCCGAGCAGCACGATGGTGAGTCCCACCACATTGGCAATGGCAAAGCCCACGAGTTGCGACTTGCTGATGTGCTTGCGCAAAAGTTTCCACATCAAAGGATTTTTCATAATTTCAGTGCCTCCTCCACTGCTATGTCAAGGTTGTTGCCCACGGATGTTGCTATCACGGCAGCGCCTGTGCGCGATGCCTCCTCGGTGATAATGTCAGCCACGATGCGGTTGTTGGTGCCGTCGAGGTGGCTCACAGGCTCGTCGAGCAGGAAGAAGTCGCACGGCTGGCACACGGTGCGTATGATTGCCACACGTTGCTGCTGCCCTATCGACAGTTTGCCGGCGGGGCGGTCGATGCGGTCGGCAATGCCAAGGCGCTCAAAGAGCGCACGGATTTCGGCGGTGGTCTTGAACCCCGTCAGACGGTTTTTCAGTTCCACATTTTCCATCGCCGTGAGTTCTGGAAACAGGCGCATCTCCTGAGGCAGATAGGCAATGTGGCAGCGGCGTATCTCGCACCACTCCTCCACGCTGATTTCGCTTATCGACCGGTTGTCGAAGCGGAATTCGCCTTCATAGTCCTTGCGGTAGCCATAGAGATATGCGCACAGCGACGACTTGCCGCAGCCGCTCTCGGCGGAGATAAGATATTTCTTGCCGCGCTCGAAAGTCAATGTTTTCAGCCACACATCCGACTTGATGCCGGGCTGTCCGGCAAACACTCTCGGCAGGGTGTTTATAAGTTCGATTCTTTCCATTTTGTTGGATTTGTTTCTCGACCTCAAAAGTAGCCTAAACTAACGGAAAATGCAAATGTGGGCGAAAAATGCCTCCAAATTGGTTAAATTGAAAATCATGGGAGTTTTGAATTGAAAATTATGGGAATTTTATATTGAAAATCTTGGGAATTTTGTGTAGTTTTGCGGATAAAGAATAAAAATCAGTCGTTTTTATGTATTACAATAGGCTTATAGAAAAGGAGATAGAGTTGAAACTACGCACTTCAGGCGCTGTCGTTGTTGCCGGTCCGAAATTCTGCGGCAAGACAACAACTTGCATGCTCTATCAGAAGAGTTTTGTGAAACTTAACACCAAACAGTCCATCACAATGGCACGGATGAGCCCAAAAGGTATGTTAAATGGCGAAAAACCACGGCTTATTGATGAATGGCAAAAGGCTCCTGACATCTGGAACCAAGTGAAAGACGACCTTGATTTTGACTATCAGTTTGGTAAGTACATACTTACAGGGAGTTCTACACCAGCCGACAAAACTGAGTTACACCATAGTGGAGCCGGAAGGATTGCGTCAGTCAAGATGCGCCCGATGAGTCTGTGGGAGTCGAAAGAGTCTAAAGGCACAATATCCCTAATGGATTTGTTTGACAAAAAAGGCGATTATCCTTGCGATATGAATGCTGAGATTACGCTCGAAGATATTGCTTTTCTTATGTGCCGAGGTGGATGGCCTATCTCTGTACAGGCTCCTAAGGATATTGCAATTGAAGTGACGAAGAACTACTACAGCGGTTTGTTTGTATTTGAGGACTGTGAAAACGAGCGGTTCAGAAACAAACGTCCAGATGTGTTGAGAATGATATTGAGAAGTTATGCGCGCCACATTTCAACGGAGGCGGCTGTTTCCACAATCATAGCCGACGTGCGCCAAAGCAACGAGCGAACGATGGACACCAAGACGTTTGACGACTATATGAAGGCGTTGAAGGACTTGTATGTGCTTGAAGATTTACCGGCGTGGAATCCTAATATACGGTCAAAAACATCAATACGAAGTACTCCTACCAGGCATTTTGTCGACACATCCATTGCTTGCCGTTCACTGGGAGTAAGCCCGAAAGACCTTATGCATGATTTGGAAAGTTTCGTACTGTTTTTCGAGGATTTTGCGGTAAGAGACCTTTCAATCTATGCAAATTGCATTGGTGGTACTGTATCTCATTATCGCGACAA
>CAVEIP010000022.1:5635-25963 GCA_963615935.1 [Ruminococcus] lactaris
TGGGGCGCTATCGAAATCAAACTCGGTGGGGAAGATTTGATAGAGTATGGCGCTAATTCACTGAAGACTTTGCAAAATAAGATAATTGAAAAGAGCGAAGAACAAGCCCCGTCGTTTTTGATGGTTCTCACAGCCGTAGGCGGCGCTTATCAGCGTGAAGACGGCGTGTATGTTGCGCCAATCAATTTGCTCAAACCATAGTTCTGCAAAATGGGAAGAATGCCTCAAATTGTCGAAAAAAGAGGCTTGCATGTTTAAAAAATCGTTATATTTGCATAACTGCATTTTTGCATAAAGCATAAACCAGTATGAAAGAATTGACAATCACAACCGACATCCAAGTTTATCAGTACGATGAACTTGTCGAAGAGGACAAGATTTTGGTTGACAAAGCCAAAGCGATGACCGAAAAGTCGTATGCGCCCTACAGCAAATTCAATGTAGGCGCTGCCGTGCTGCTTTCCAACGGCAAGATTGTGGGTGGCTCCAACCAGGAGAACGCTGCTTTCCCGTCGGGCACCTGCGCAGAGCGCACAACGGTCTACTATGCCCACTCGAAATACCCTGATGCCAAATTTGAGAAACTCGCCATCGCCGCTTCGAAGGACGGCAAATTCACCAAAAATCCAGTGTCTCCGTGCGGTGCTTGCCGACAGGCCATACTCGAATACGAAACCCTTGGAAAACAGCCTGTAAAGATTTATCTCTACGGCGAAGACGGCATCTACGTGGTTAACCGCGTGTCGGACCTTCTCCCGTTGCATTTCGACCATTTTTAGACCTCGGCAGCCGATGATGAGAGTGGTGGTCAATCCGAAGTTTGAGAGCCTTCGCAAGGCAATCAGTGAAATTCCGGACACGATAGCCGTGTGCGGTAAGCAGATATTCCAGGGCCGTAACCGCATATATAGAACCACAATCGGAGGCATCGACCTAACGGTGAAGGAGTTCCGCGTGCCTTCGCTCATCAATCGCTGGGCGTATGCCCATCTGCGCCATGGCAAGGCGCGCCGCTCGTTTGACAACGCGATGCAACTCGCCCGTCTCGGCATCGAGACGCCGGAGCCAATAGCCTACATCGAGGAGCGGAGTAACGGACTGCTGCGCCGCAGTTACTACATTTGCCGCTACTGGGAAGGGCAGACTGTGCGCAACTGGGAAACCACCGTGGCCGACAGCGGCGCTATGCTTGATGCCCTTGCGCGCTTCACCCTGAACTTGCACCGCAATGGGGTGATGCACCGCGACTTCTCGCCCGGCAACATCATCTACCGCATAGAGGACGGCAACTATCGTTTCGCCCTTGTGGACATCAACCGCATGGACTTTGGGGTGCATGCCACGAGCCGCCTCTACCGAAACTTCCGCAGTATCAACATCGAAAGTGAGGCTGAAACACTACGCTTTGCCGAGGCTTATGCCCGTGTGGCTGGACTCGATCCTCAAGCCATGCGCAACACCGCACGGCAGATGTTTCTCGCCTACCATCGCGAAAAAGCGCTCCACCGCCGATTAAAGAGGCTAATAGGGAAGAGGTAAGCGAAATTTGTGGAATTCTGAAAATTGTGATAACTTCGCTCTTATGAAACCGATTTTTCTCATAGGCTACATGGGCTCGGGCAAGTCGACCCTCGGACGGGTGCTTGCCGAGATGCTCGATTGTGACTTCACCGACCTCGATGCGTATATCGAAAACCGTTACCACAAGACCATCAAGGAAATCTTTGCCGAGCACGGCGAAGCGGGATTTCGCGACATTGAGCGTCGTATGCTCTTGGAAATCTGTGACTTTCAGAACATTGTGATTGCCTGTGGCGGTGGCACTCCTTGCTTTGGCGACAATATGGACATCATGAATGCCCACGGCGTGGCGGTGTATCTTCAAGTGCCTATCGAGCGACTCTATCAGCGGTTGTCGCGTCCGCGCTCCAAGGCCAAACGTCCAGTCATTGCCGACAAGACCGACGAGGAGTTGATGCAGTTTATCACCGACAATCTCCGCCAGCGCGACCCATTCTATTCACGCGCCAACCTCAAGTTTGACACCACCAACATCGAGACGGCAGCCGAGACGCGTGTCACAGCGTCGCATCTGCTCGAAATTGTGCGGCCTCTGATCGACGAAGCGCAGTAGCGCATTGCTCATTTCTTGTTCTTCTTCAGTGTGTTGATGTTGCGCATCAGCCCGGCATATTTTGCCCTTTTCACAGCCGAGCGGCGGAATATGCGGCGGTAGTCGTCCTCAGTCATCTTCGGCATATTGTCATAGTTGAGCGATAGAAATTCCTCCGACGGCGCAAAGTCGCTCACCTCGGTGGGTGAGGCAAAACGGTTGTGGGGACACGCCTTCTGACATTCGTCACAGCCGTAGACGTGATTCCCGAGCCTCTGAGCCACTTCTGCGGGCAGTTCGCCCTTGTGCTCAATTGTCATGCAGGAAATGCAACGGCGGGCGTCTAAACCGCTTCCATCGGCATTCAGCGCTCCAGTAGGGCAGGCGTCGACGCATCGGCGGCAGTTTCCGCAATGGAGCGTAGACGGACCGTCGGCAGGCAGCGGTAGGGTAGAGAGTATCTCGCCGAGGAAGAAAAACGAGCCTTTGCCGGGAATGATGAGTTGGTTGTTGCGGCCAATGAAACCGATGCCTGCCTGCTGCGCCCAGTAGCGTTCGCGCAGAGGGGCAGTGTCGACGCAGCAACGGCATTCGCCACCGAAGTCCGTCTTGATGAATTCCGCCAACTGCATGAGCATGGAGCGCACCGTGTCGTGGTAGTCGTGGCCGTAGGCGTAGTAGGCAAACTGCGGCGCGTCGCTTGGCTGGAACGACGACGGATAGTAGTTCACCGCCAACGATATCACCGTCTGTGTGCCTTCGAGCAGGGTGCGCGGGTCGAGCCGCAGGTCAAGATAATTGTTCATGTAGTCCATCGAGCCGTTTCGGCCCTCGGCAAGCCACTGGCTGTAGCGGTCGGCAGCCACGGGCGCAATTGTCTCGGCCACGGCAAAGCCGCAGGCAGAGAAGCCCAGCAAGGTGGCTTTTTGGCGTATGGCTTCCTTACATAGGGATGGGGAGAAACTGGTAGCCATTTTCTTTGAGCCATTCGATGGCGCGCGGCAGGGCATATTTGAGGTTTTTCTCCGATTTAAGCGAGTCGTGAAACACCACAATGGAGCCGTTGCGCACATATTTCTTCACATTGTCGAGCACCTGCTCTCCGTTGAGTTTCTTCGAATAGTCGCGCGTCACGAGGTCGTACATCACAATGCGCATGTTGTCCTTTATGGCGGCGGCCTGCTTCCAGCGGATTAGCCCGTGAGGTGGGCGGAAAAGGGGAGTGTCGATAAGCGCGTTGGCCTCGTTGATGTCTGCCACATAGCGCTTTGTGGTCACCTTGGCTCCCTGCAGATGGTGCATGGTGTGGTTGCCCACACTGTGTTCGCGTTCCACCACCATGCGGAATGTTTCGGGGTGCTTCCTCACGTTGTCGCCCACGCAGAAGAACGTGGCCTTGATGCCGTACTTGTCGAGGAGGTCGAGCACCCAAGGTGTTACCTCGGGTATCGGTCCGTCGTCGAAGGTGAGGAATACGGCCTTATGCTTCATTGGGATGCGCCACACCGTTTCGGGAAACAGCATGCGGTAGGGTACGGGTGGTTGCTCTATAAGCATGTTAAAAACAAGTTTTCTATAGGGTTAAATTTCAATGGTGTTCAGTCGTCGTTTACTGTCGCGCTCACATTTGTCGTGGTATGCCACGGCTTTGTCAACGGCGATGCCGTACGACGGATTTTTCTTCAGCACTGCGGCATATTTCTTGGGGTTGTAGGCCTTCAATGTTTGCGCAGCCTCGTAGGTGTATTTCCACACACGGGCGTTGCCCACGGCAGGCGGCTCTTTGCCCCTGACAATGTTGAGTGTGCGCTCGAAAGCCGCCCAGATGTCCACACCGCGGCGCTCCACCTCGGCTATCTTCTTCATTGCCGCGTCCTTGCTGCCGTTGGCGTAGGAGGCAAGGAGACGCAGGAAGCCGCCGTCGTTGTAGACGAGTCGGTTGCCGTTGGCTATGGGTTGCCAGAAGGTGAGGGTCTGGAAATAAATCATATGCTGGGCGAATCGGTCGATGGCAGCAGTGATGAGTTGATCGGCCTTGCGGTGGTCGGCCTCGTTGCCTGTGGCACGCCAGAGGCGGTAGTAGAGGTCGGCAGAGCGTTGGTAGAACTCATAGTTGCTGAGGCATGCGCATTCGGGCAGTTTCGTTTCTTTCTGCACGAGGATGTCGCGCGCCTTGGCGTAGCGGTCGGCGGCATAGGCGGCGGTGCGCACGCGCTTTGGCAACAGCGGATAGGCTTTGGCATTCTCCGATGCCTCTTTGGCTACATCGCCCTCAAGCATCAGTCGGTCGGCGAGGTCGAGCATCGCCAAGCGGGTATAGGTCACCATTGAGCGGTTTACCTCGTCGAGGTACGGACGCTTCTCTGGGGTAGCCTTGTCGATTCCGCCCCAACCGAAATGGTGCATGAAATTGTCGTAGGCGCGGTCGCTGTAGCCTGTGCCAACACTCGCATAACTGTCCTGACGGAACGGCGTGAGTTCGATGGTGAGGCCCGTCTGTGCCAGATAGGGCGCAATGAGCGAGTATTTGTTGGCGCTCATGCATTTCACATAGGCGATGTTGCGCGGCCAGCCTTTCTGCGCGTTGGTGGCAATCATGTCTGCCATCACCATCGTCGTGGCATTGACTGCTGAGTTTGGCGTTGGCTTGAACGGATTGTTGCCCAAGTCTATGGTTATCTTCGACGATGCCAGCGGTGCGCAGTCGGCAGGGAACTTGCCCTGCTTGAGCAATGCTCCGGCATTGGCGTCGATGGTGAGGCGGGAGTTTATCTTGCCGTAGGTGTCGGAATTCTTGTCGTAATACGCCTTCAGCGCCGTTATTGCATCTACAGCGGTATCGCCGATAAGCGTGTTGCCGCGGTGAGTGTTGTAGGAATAGAAATCCGTGGTTCCGGTCAGCGCTATGCGCTCGCTGTCGAAGTAGGGGTAGCACGACGTGTGGATGTACCACTCGCCGTTGAGGTAGTCGGTGTTGAGTGTGCGCGCGTCCGTGCGGAAACTTTCCACGTCCTGGGTGTACCACAGCGGGAACGACAGGTTGTCGCCGCTATTGAAGAGGATGGCGTCCTTGTCGGTGCTGATGAGCAGGTCGCGGCCGTAGTCATGGCAGAACGAGCGCCCAGTGCGGTCGTGGTCGTCCCACGTTTGGCTCACCATCTGCAACGGCACAATCACTCCAACGGCGATGCCCGCGTAGGCGGCGATGCGCTCGAAGCGGCGGTGCCCGTTCTTGAACAGTCGGCGGTATGCCTTAAAGAGCAATCGGTAGAGACCAATCACGCCGAGACCTATCCACACGGCATAGGCGTAGAACGAGCCGGCAAACGAGTAGTCGCGTTCGCGGCACTGGCCTGGAGTTTGGTTGAGATAGAGCACGATTGCCACGCCAGTCATAAACCAGAGCAGAAACAACACCCATCCCTGGCGCTTGCCTTCGCGGCCGCAACGAGCCTGCCATAGCAGACCGAGGATGCCGAGCAGGAACGGCATGCCGTAGTAGAGGTTGTGGCCTTCGTTGTCCTCGCCATACTCCTTCGGCAGGAGTTTTTGGTCGCCGAGGCGGAGATTGTCCACGAAGGGGATGCCCGATAGCCAGTTGCCCTGCGTCACCTCGCCGTTGCCGTTGATGTCGTTCTGACGACCCACGAAGTTGAAGAGCATATATCGCCAGTACATCTGGCTAAACTGGTATATGGCAAAGTATTTCACGTTGTCCCAGTAGGATGGCATCAGGGCTTTCACCTCCTTCACGGAGTCGCCGTGCTGCACGTGGGCGACGATTTCCTTAGGGGTGATGCCGCCCACCCAACTGCTGTAGTCTTCGGCACAGGCGGGGGCATAGATGCGCGGCAGGAACATGTAGACCTCCGGCGCATATTTGGTTTCGCGGATAGGCGAGAGTTCGATGTAACTGTCGGGCTCGTTGGGCGACGTCTTGGTGCGCTTGCTGTAGCGGTGCTTCTTGATTTTAGTGATTGGCTTGCCGTCCTTGTCGCGCTGGATAAGGTCGGAGTTGGCGGTGTAGACTGTGCCGTAGAATAGCGGTGCAGAGCCAAACTGGTCGCGCTCGATGTAGGATTCAAGGGCAAACACATTGTCAGGGGTGTTGACGTTCATCGGCACCTTGGCACTGGAGCGGATAGGCACCACGGCATAGCATCCGAAGCCAATGAGGATGGCAACGATGTAGAGTGCAATGTTGCTCATTGTGCGCACCGGCAACTTGTTGCAGTAGCCGAAGAAATAGCCTATTGCCAGCACCATCAGTGCTGCAGGGATATAGAGGTTTTCGCCGGCAATCATCAGCACGCCGGAGAGCGCTACGAGCAGCAGGAAGGATATTTTCATCCTCACCTCGCTGCGTTGCGCGTAGAGTTCGTAGAGGGTCCACACGGCAACAAGCATGAAGGTGCCGATGTAGATGAGTGCTCCGCTGTTGAAACTGAGTCCCAACTGGTTGACAAACAGGAGTTCGGCATATTGCGCCAAGTGGAGCGAGCCAGGCACGAGTCCGTAGAGGATAAACATGATGATGGCGAGCGACAGCACCAACACGGGGAAGGTGGTCCACCAATGGGTGCGCTCCACCTTGCGGTAGTACACCACCAGTGCGATGGCGGGCACGCACAGCAGGTTGAGCAGGTGCACGCCGATGGAAACGCCTACCACATAGGCTATTGCCACCAGCCAACGGTCGCTGTGGGGCTCGTTGATGCGGCTTTCCCATTTCAGCACGAGCCAGAAGGTGAGGGCGGTGCAGAAGGAGGAGTAGGCATAGACTTCAGCCTCGACGGCTGAAAACCAGAAAGTGTCGCTCCATGTGAACGCCAGGGCACCGCAGATGCCGCTGCCCATGATAAGAGCCATTTGTCGGCGCGTTTGCACCGCCTTGCCCACGCCGCAGAGCAATCGCCTCGCCATGTGGGTGATGGTCCAGAAGAGCAACAGTATGGTTGCCGCACTCAGCAGCGCCGACATCGCGTTGATGCACACCGCCACCTTGTCGGCCGACGGTGCGAAATTGGCGAAGAAGCGTGCCGTGAGCACAAAGAACGGGTTGCCGGGCGGGTGTCCCACCTCTACACCGTAACTCTGTGCAATGTATTCCGGGCAGTCCCAAAAACTTGCCGTTGGCTCAAGTGTGCAAAGATAGGTGACGGCTGCCACGGCAAACATCACCCATCCCAATGCGTTGTTTATGTTGTTATATCGTCTTTCTGTCATTCACCTTGCTGGTTAAGTGCTTCGACAACAGCCTGGAGGTTGTGGTCGGCGGAGAGATGCTTGAAGGTCTCTTCGGGGAAAAGGTTGTTGAGCAGAGCCACCGTCTCGTAGACGTTGTAGGCCGCGCGCGTCGAACTCTTTGCCATGGTGTGTTGCGCCGTGCGAGAGAGGCATCCCCACAAGTCAATCTGCTTGTTGATTTTCTGGAACAACTTCTTGCCGTCGGTAGGATTCTGCTTCAGGTAGGAGTTGATCAGGCTGAGGTAGCCGCCTTCGTTGTAGAGATACTGGTCAATATTGGTCAGGCAGGCGAGATGCTCAGGACTGAGACTCTTGTAGTATCTGATGTACTGTGCATAGTTCTCAATCAGGCCTTCCATCAGCGCTGATGCGTGCTTGAAGTCATCTTTGTTGCCAGTGCCGTCGGCAATGTTGAAATATGCGTTGGCAGTGTCCTCAATGAGCGAGAAGTTGGCTTGCGCTGCAAACCACGGCAGTTTCTTCTCCATCAACTGCAGGAGGGTGCGCGCCTTGGCGTAGCGGTCGGCAACAAACTTGTCGGTGAGCACGCGGGCTGGCACGGTGAAGTCAACAGAGTCCTTGAGCGTGCGCAGTTCGGTTGCCATCTGTGCCTCGTCGATGAGGTTCTTGGCTGTCTCCACGAGTGCTATACGGGTGGAGTTGACCATGCGGGTGGCAGTCTCGTCGTAGTAAGGCGAGTGGTCTGGAGTGGCTACGTCGAGTCCGCCCCAGCGGAAGTGCTTGGTTATGTTGTCGTAAGCCTTGTCGGTGTAGCCGCTGCCCACACTCTTGTACGCCAACATGTTGAACGGTGTGAGGGCGTAAGCCATACCGCTGTTGGTGGTGTACTTGTAGCCCTTGTCCTGATTCTCGAAGTAGGAGTAGTACTCGTCAGGGATAGTGAGGGCGAAGTATGCCGGGCGCTTCCATCCCTGTGCCACCATCGATGAGATGATGTCGAGTTGCATAGACTTGGCAGAGTTGATGTAGCCGTACTGCATGATATACTGGTCCTTGAGCAGGTTCAGAGGAATGTTTTCCGACACGTTAGCCTTCATATCGGCTGGCACTACACCGGCCTTAACGAGGGCGTCGGCGTTGATTGGCATGAACATATTAGGATAGTTGAACGAGCCGTCGCCTGCGCCGTCGACCGCCTGGTTGTAGTAGTCGGCGATGGCTTTGGTGGCAGGCATGGCAACGTCTTCGTTGTTGAACGAGATGCCGCCGTTGCTATCGCTCGAATAGAGCAGCCCGAAGGTGCGCTGGTCATAGGCGTAGGTCGATGCGTTGGCCTGCATTGGCAGCGGTGCCGACTCGTAGGCCGGGCGGCGCATCTGTGCCATGTACCAGTCGGTGGCGAGATATGACATGTTGACCACTCTGACGTCGGTGCGGTAGCCTTCAACCTCTTGCGAGTACCACAGAGGGAAGGTGTCGTTGTCGCCCGAGGTGAAGATTATGCCGTTGGGGTCGACGCTCGACAGGTAGTTCATGCCGAAGTCGCGGCAGGCGTAGCGCCCGGAGCGGTCGTGGTCGTCCCATGTTTGGCTAACCATCTGTAGCGGCACGAAGATGCCGAATGCCACAGCCACGGCTGCCAGTGCCAGCGACTGCTTGCTGCAGTCGTGGGTGGTTTGCTCCTCTGTGCCGTTTGATTTCTCCTTCTTGGCCACCTTAGAAAGAAGATAGCAGAGCAGTTTGTAGAGGCCCGTGACACCCATGCCAATCCAGATGGCGAAGGCGTAGAATGAGCCTGCGTATGCGTAGTCGCGCTCGCGCGGCTGCTCAGGAGTTTGGTTAAGATAGAGCACGATGGCGATGCCCGTCATGAAGAACAAGAAGAACACTACCCAAAACTGCTCGATGCCGCGCTTGCCGCTGTAGGCTTGCCAGAGCAGGCCGATGAGTCCGAGCAGGAGCGGAAGCATGTAGAACACATTGTGTCCGCGGTTGTTCTTTAAGTCGTCAGGCAGGTTGTCTTGGTCGCCGAGACGTGCGTTGTCGATAAACGGAATGCCGCTGATCCAGTTTCCGTGGTTGATTTCGCCCTGTCCCTGCAGGTCGTTTTGGCGGCCGGCAAAGTTCCAGAGGAAGTAGCGCCAGTACATATAGTTGAGTTGGTACTGGAAGAAGTAGCGGATGTTTTCCGAGAACGTAGGCACATCCACTACGCCCTGGCTGGTCGACACAGGAGTGGTCTCAATGCCGCCCATGGCGCGCTGGTATTTATCCTTCGACTGACTGTCGTAGAGGCGTGGGAAAATCATCTTCGTCTCCGACGGATAAGAGTAGTCGGTGTTGAAATTGTCGTCGATTTTCTTGTAGCGGTCAGGGTCGTCGGGAAGGGTCTTCACTTCCTTCACGTAGCGTGTTGACTTGGTCATCACGGCGTTGCCTTGCTCGTCGCGGTCGATTGGCGATGCGTAGGTTGGACCGTAGAGTAACGGTGTCTTGCCGTACTGCTCGCGGTTGAGATAACTGCCGAGGGCAAACACGTTGTCGGGCGAGTTCTGATCCATAGGCGTCTGCGCGTTGGAACGGATGAGTATCAGCGCATACGACGAGTAGCCCACGAAAATCACGGCGATGAAGAGTGCCACGTTATAGAGTATTCTCACTGGCAACTTATTGCTGCAGAAGAAGTAAAGGTACACTGCCAAGGCGGCGGTAATTACCAACGGGATAATCATGCTGCTGCCGATAAAAGGTATGCCTGAGAAGAACACCATAAGCAGGAACGACAGGCGCATCTGCGACTGGCTCGCTTGCTTGTGGAAGGAGTAGATGGTCCACACAGCCAATGCCACAAACACCAGTGTGTAGGCCATAACGCCTGAGTTGAAGCCCATGCCGAAGGTGTTGACAAACAGGAGTTCGGAGTACTGCGCCATCTCTACGAATCCAGGTACCAAGCCGAAGAGTATCAGCACGATGATGGCAAACGAGATGAGCAATGCTATGATGGAGCCTTTGGCTGTGGTGTTCTTGCTTTTCTTGTAGTAAATCACAAGGATGATTGCTGGGATACACAACAGGTTGAGCAGGTGGACTGCCACTGAAACGCCAATCACATAGGCTATTGCCACGAGATAGCGGTCGCTGTGGTGGTCGTTGCAGCGGTTTTCCCATTTGAGGATGAGCCAGAAGGTGAGTGCCGTGCAGAACGACGAGAACGCATAGACTTCGCCCTCGACGGCGGAGAACCAGAAGGTGTCGCTCCAGGCGTAGGCCAAGGCGCCGCAGATGCCGCTACCCATGATCAGAGCAATCTGGAGCCATGAGTATTCAGTGGCGTCGTCTTTGGTGATGAGTCGGCGCACAAGGTGGGTTATGGTCCAGAACAGCAAGAGGATACACCCTGCACTCAGCAGGCCTGACATTGCGTTGATGCACACTGCCACCTGTGAAGGATTGGATGCAAAATGGGTGAAGAAGTTTGCTGTGAGCATGAAAATCGGGTTGCCGGGCGGGTGACCCACTTCGAGTTTGTAGCCTTGCGAGATAAATTCGCCGCAGTCCCAGAAACTCGCCGTAGGCTCAAGCGTCATCATGTAGGTGACGGTTGCAATTACAAAGATGAGCCAACCCAACGAGTTGTTAATCAGATTGTATTTTTTCATTGTTTTCCTATTGTCAGACAATTTCAATCTGCAAAGATAATACGTTGCCGCCGTTTATCGTAACGTTTTGTGCTTAAACCCTGTTAAAAAGTAGAGAGTCACGAGTAAAGACTGAAGAGGAACAAGCGAAGGTTGAAGGGGTATGTTAATGGGCGAATAGGGTAAATACCCAAAAAATCCCTCATTGAGGGATAAATTTGCTCGAAAACGTCCCTCATTGAGGGAGAAAATCACAGGTTGTCTGCGGCATCGTCATTCCCCTTTGGTATTTCGGAATGAATTATTGACGTTTGTGCTGTGTAGTCAGCAATATTCCAGTTTATTGCTTCGCTCTCCAGCATATTAGAAAAAGTCCAGGAACCACCAATATGAAAAGTAGTCTAATATCACGACACGCTAAAATTCTCTCGGCTTAGAAGAGCGTGGAGCGAATGAGCGAGCCTCGGAGAGGCGAAATGTCTTAAAACCCCATGGCTTTAGCCTGGGGATACGCTGTATATCAAGTATTTGCGTGCTGTAAGTACGCCACCGCACCATTTTCAAGTAACCACACCCCTCTAGCGCCGCTTACAGGGCGCAAGTTGCTGTGTGTCAGTTTATCCCCAGGCTGAAGCCATGGGGTTATCAACACGACGCCCCGACGGGGCGTTCTGGTCAATAAAAGCCTTGTGGCTGGTATGGTGGGCTCTCTAAACTTTAGGCTTAATTCCATAGGGCTTCTCTACTATACTTTGCTTTCTTGTGCTTTTTCCGCAAAAAAGTCCTTTAAAGCGAAAAATTTTGTGTAAGTTTGTGAAACTAAACGACAAGCAATCATGACAAACAAACTCGCAATCAGACTTTTTGCACTTCTGCTCACCATCGTTGCCGGGGCATCGCTCTCGTCGTGCGACGAAGACGACCCTTACTTCAGCGACATCGTGGGCTCGTGGCATCTTGTGGAGTCGGACGGCCAGCCGGTCTACGACTATCAGACAGACTACTATTCGTTCTACAGCAACGGTTCGGGCACGTATGCCTACTACGATACATTCGGCCACTTCTGGCAGGAAACATTCTCCTGGCAGTCGTTCAATGGCGAGCAACTGGTGCTCTACTACGACAATCCTAATTTCGGTACGGTTTCGTGCTACTATCGCTACGACGGGCGGTACATGTATTTCTCAACCGACCGTTCGTTCTATTCCTATACGGTATACAGCCGATAGAGGTTCGTGGCTGCAGTTTGCAGCACCTCTTCTGCACTCACACCGCGGCATTGGGCAACCTTTGCCGCGATTTCGTTTATTGACAGCGGCGACTCGTCGGTTTCTATCAGCAGATGGTCATCGGGGATGGCACGGGCTGCCTCAGCGTTGAAGTGCTCGCCGAGCGACAAGTAGATGCCTGCCTGCCACAGTTGGCGGGCGAGGACGGCGTTGCCTCGAAATCCGTGCCATATCCATGCCATGCTGGGGCGCAGCGACTTGCGGAAGGCGAGGATGCGGTCGGCCGACTTGACTGCGTGGAGGACAAGCGGACGGTAGAACAACTCTGAGAGGCTGATGTGCATGCGCAGCAGGGCTTCTTGCTTCCATAGTTCGGCGCCGCACAGTTTGTCGATGCCTGTCTCGCCGATAAACACGGTGCGGAAGTCGGTGCATGCCTTTCTAAGCAGTTCTTCGTCGAACGGCTTATCGGCGTTCCACGGGTGGATGCCTACGCAGTAGAACTGGTCGCTCTGCGGGTTGAAATCCTTCGGCTCAACGCAGATGATGGCGTCATGACGGTCGAGGTGGTGGGTGTGGCAGTCTATAATCATGGGGCTATGGTACGGGGTCGTAGCCGCTTCCTCCCCACGGATGGCAGCGGCAGATGCGCTTGATGGCGAGCCACGTGCCTTTCAGCGGACCGTGTTTGCGCAATGCCTCGATGGCATACTGGCTGCAAGTGGGCGTGTAGCGGCACGCCGGTGGGAGCATCGGCGATATGCATATCTGATAGAAACGGATATGCAGGATTAGAAGCCTTGTGAGCAACTTTTTCATGACTGAGGTATGTTTGCTTGCTCGGCTCCGATATTTGCAGCCACGGCACTTAAAATGGCGCATACGCGCTTCTCAATCGATGCGTAGGATTTCTCCTCGTTGCTAACGTAGATAAAGGCTATGTCCACCTTCTTGCCCGTAGCGGCGAGGGTGGGGTTGAGCAGGTGGCGGTTGAGCCGGTAGGCTTCCCTGACGCGGCGGCGGAGCAACACGCGCCCCACTGCGGTGCGTATTTTCTTCTTCGGGATGGTAATCATAAATTGAGCCGGGGCGCCATAGGTGCGCTGGCTCTCGGCAAAGACCGCTCTCAGGGGGTAGGCTTTGGCTGGGCTGCCCTCTGAAAACAAGCGGTTTACAGCGGTACGGCTGCAAAGCTTTTCCGATTTATGAAGACTGAATTCCGCCATCCTTTGCTGGCCGGCGGTGTGCCGGCACGGGGTATGTTCTACTTCTTGTGGGTCTTCAGATACTGGTCGATAGCGGCTGTGATTGATGGCGCAGCGGCTGTCGGCGCTTCGATGTCGAGGCGGAAACCGGCATCGGTGATGGCTTTGGCGGTTTGCGCGCCGAAGCATCCGATTTTGGTGTCGCCCTGCTCGAAGTTAGGGAAGTTTTTCTGCAGCGACTTCACGCCTGTTGGGCTGAAGAAGATGAGCATATCGTAGTCAAACGGCTCGCCTTCCTGGAAGTCGTTGCTCACGGTGCGGTACATTACTGCACGCGAGTAGTTTACCTTGTTCTTCTCGAGCACGCTTTCGCCGTCGTTTTTCTGCACTTCCGATACTACGTAGAGGTATTTGTCGGTGTTGTGCTTCACGATTTGCGGAATCAAGTCGTCGAGTTTGCCCGTCTTTCCGAAGAAAATCTTGCGCTTGCGGTAGACGGTGTATTTCTGCAGGTAGAGGGCGATGGCTTCTGTGGTGCAGAAGTATTTCATTGTTTCAGGCACAGCGAATCGCGACTCCTCGGCGATGCGGAAGAAGTGGTCGATGGCTGATTTTGCGGTGAAAATCACGGCTGTGTGCTCTGAAAGTGATATTTTTTGCTGTCTGAATTCCTTGGATGTCAAGCCTTCAACTTTGATGAATGGGCGGAACACGATTTCCACACCATATTTCTTCTCAATGTCGAAGTATGGAGACTTGTCGGAAGATGGTTTGGGTTGAGAAACTAAGATTTTGTTAACTTTAGCCATTTTTTGTAGGTTGTCCTTATCTTATATAAATAATGCTCTGTTTATGAAGAATGTGACTGGAGCAATTTCAACGGCGCAAAGGTACGAAATAAAATACACGTATTGAAACAAATAACTATAAAAAATCCTAATGCTTTTGGCGTAGAACACCAGTTTTGATGCCGCATAGAGCCCTATTGCCACGCTCGTCATCACGTTGTTGAGGTCGGGCTCGAAGAGCATGATGAGGGCGAGCGGAGTGAGGAACAGTCCGAGGAAAATTTGCGCGGAGTTGAAGCCTTGCAGCCACAGGCGGGTGTCGACGCGGTTGGCGAAGATGAAACCAGTGGCGGTGGCGGCAATGAGTTGGAAAAGGTATAGTCCTGTCGCTGTGGCTGTTGACAGACTCACAAGCATTGGCATCGACATCGACGCTGCCGTGGGCAGCCATTGGAGGGCGGCGGAGTAAATCACGATGCCTTCCGAGATGAGCGACACGATGATAAGCGCCACCATCAAGATGTTCTCGTTGGCGGTGTGCTCGTCGAGGTGGTTCTCGGTGCGTTTCACCGACCACAGGTTGCGCGCCAGTTTAGGGAAGAATTTTGCGCCTTTCTTGTAACTGTAGGCTATCAGCAGAAACGCCACCACAAGTAGCGCAATCATTATCGAGGAGTGCGCCGGAGTGTGGGTGTAGGTCACGGGGGCGTCGCCTTGGCGGTCGCCCACCATTGGGTACGACTCCAACGGCTTGTATTCCGTAACGGCAGAGGGCAGCGAGTCTGTCAGCCCGTTGGGGTAGGCTGGCTGATAGTAGTGGCGGTGGTAGTGGGCTGCGTATGCTGCCGCATCACCGCTGGTGGGCTGCTGTACTGCTATGTCAAGACTGTCGGGCATCTGCTTAGCGTTTTGATTCTATAATGTTGTTGTCCTGTGGCTTTTGGAGTATCTCCACAGCCTGTTCAGGCGTCTCTGCCACCTCCCACAGGTGTTTGTGCGAGGGCTTCATAAATCCCTCGTCGACGCAGCGCTTGAGCATGGCGAGCAGGGGGTCGTAGTAGCCTGCCGTATTTACCACGATGATGCGTCCGGAGAACAGTCCTAGTTGCCGCCATGTGACGATTTCGAGGAGTTCCTCAAGGGTGCCGCATCCGCCGGGCAGCGCCACGGCGGCATGTGCCATCGCTGCCATCTGCTCCTTGCGGGTGTGGATGTCGGGGGTGACGATGGTTTGCGTCAGGGCGTCGTAGCCCCAGCCGTTGTCGACCATGAACTGTGGAATCACTCCAGTAACAGTGCCGCCGTTGTCGAGGCAGCCGTCGGCGAGGTTGCGCATCAGTCCTTCGTTGCCGGCGCCGCACACTGCCTCCATGCTTGCCCGTGCCAGCGCCGCACCCATGCGGTAGGCAGCGTCGAGGTAGCGGCAGTCTACATTGGCGCTCGAGGCGCAGTATACGCAAACTCTCTGAATCATAGTTGGTTTTCTATCTAAAAATGGCTGCTTCCGTCGAAGCAATGGGTACACACTTTGCATTTCGGCAACCCGATGGCCTGGATGAGCGTCTCGATGGTGTTGAAACGCAGCGACGAGAGTCCGAAACGGCGGCGTATCTCCTCCACCATTCGCTTGTATTCGGGCGAATCGGTGGTGGCATAGCGGTCGAGGTTTTTGTCGGCATCGCCCTCAAAATCCTTGATGATGCGCCGCGTGATGAGTTCCATGTCCGACTTCGAATTGGTGAATCCGATAAATGGGCAGCCGTAGATGAGCGGCGGGCAGGCTATGCGCATGTGCACTTCGCGCGCGCCGTAGTCGTAGAGCACCTTCACGTTGTCGCGCAACTGTGTGCCGCGTACTATCGAGTCGTCGCAGAAGAGCAGTCGTTTGCCTTCGAGCATGGCGCGGTTGGGAATGAGTTTCATCTTTGCCACGAGCGAGCGCATCGACTGGTCGCTGGGTGTGAAACTGCGGGGCCAGGTGGGCGTATACTTGGAGATGGCGCGGTGGTAGGGCACGCATTTGCCTTCGGCATAGCCCAGAGCCATACCTACACCGCTGTCGGGGATGCCGCACACGCAGTCGACCTCGCTATCATCGGTGCGACCCATTGCCACACCGCTGTCGAAGCGCACTTGCTCCACGTTGACGCCTTCGTAGCACGACGTGGGGAAGCCGTAGTATACCCACAGAAAGGAGCACACTTGCATCTCTTCGTTAGGCTTGCGCAGTTGTTCTACGCCGTCGGCAGTGAGGCGCACAATCTCGCCTGGGCCGAGGTAGCGGTCGATGGTGTAGTCGAGGTTTGGAAAACTCGTTGACTCGCTCGTGGCGGCGTATGCGCCGTCCTTCTTGCCTATCACAATCGGCGTGCGGCCGAGTTTGTCGCGCGCGGCGATGATGCCGCTGTCGGTGAGGATAAGCATTGAGCATGAGCCTTCTATGCTGTTGTAAACGTTCTCTATGCCCTCCACAAAGTCGTGCCCCTCAGAGATGAGCAGGGCGATGACTTCGGTTTGGTTGACGCGGCCCGAACTGTGTTCCACAAAGTGGTGGCTCGCCTCGAGCATGCGCTTCTCAAGTGCGTCGATGTTGGCAATCTTCGCCACCGTGACGATGGCAAACTTGCCGAGATGGGAGTTGAAGATTATGGGTTGCGGATCGGTGTCGCTAATCACACCGATGCCCGAATTGCCTTCAAACACAGGTAGTTCACTCTCAAACTTGGTGCGGAAATACGTGCTCTCCAGGTTGTGGATTTTGCGTATGAATCCGCGTTGGGCATCGTAGGTGGCCATGCCGGCGCGCTTGGTGCCCAAGTGAGAGTTGTAGTCGGTTCCGTAAAATAGGTCTGTCTTGCATGCACCCTTTGAGATAGTGCCGAAAAATCCTCCCATAGTCCTTATTTCAAGCGGGCGAGGGTTGCTGCTATGCGGCGTGCCGCTTCACGGATATTGTCGTCGCTGGTTGCGTAACTGAGGCGGATGTAGCCCGGTGCGCAGAAGGCGTCGCCGCTCACTGTTGCCACGTGGCCCACTTCAAGCAGGTACATTGCCAAGTCGTTGGCGTCGTTGATCTTGCGGTCGCCGTCGGCTTTGCCGAAATATGCCGACACCTCAGGGAAGATGTAGAACGCTCCCTGCGGGTGGTTGATGCGCAAGCCTGGGATTTCCTTCAGCAGACTCACCACGAGGTCGCGGCGGCGCTCAAACGCTTGGCGCATGGTTTCTACGCACTCCTGCGAGCCTGTGTAGGCTGCCTCGGCGGCTTTCTGTGCCACCGACGATGGGTTTGACGTGTATTGTCCCTGGAGTTTGGTTGTGGCTTTTGCCACCCACAGCGGTGCGGCGATGAAGCCGATGCGCCAACCGGTCATGGCATAGGCTTTCGACACGCCGTTGACGATGATTGTGCGGTCGCGCACGGCGTCAAACTCAGAGATGGAGGCAAACTTGCCAGTATAGTTGATGTGCTCGTAGATTTCGTCGGAGAGCACAAGGATGTCGGGATGCTTGGCGAGCACATCGGCGAGTGCTTGCAACTCGTCGTGGGTGTAGACGCTGCCCGTTGGGTTGGACGGCGAGCAGAGTAGAAGCATGCGTGTGCGGGGTGTGATGGCTGCCTCGAGTTGCGCAGGAGTGATCTTGAAGTCTTGCTCTACGCTTGCTGGCACAGTGACGGTCTTGCCTTCGGCAAGTTTCACCATCTCCACATAACTTACCCATGCTGGGGTAGGGATAATCACCTCGTCGCCAGGGTTGATGGTGGCAAGGATTACGTTGCACAAAGACTGTTTGGCGCCGCCCGACACTACAATCTGCTCGGGTGCAAAGTCGAGGCCGTTCTCGTTTTTCATCTTTGCGGCGATGGCTTTGCGCAGACTCATGTAGCCTGGCACGGGGGTGTAGAACGTGAAGTTGTCGTCGATGGCCTTTTTGGCGGCTTCCTTGATGTGGTCTGGGGTGTGGAAGTCGGGTTCGCCCACTGAAAGATTGATTACATCGACTCCTTGAGCCTTCAACTCGTTGCTCTTCTGCGACATCGCCAATGTGGCTGATGGCGACAAAGCCTGAATTCTTTGTGAAATGTGTTCCATTGCTGTTCGGAATATTGTTTTAACATGGGGATTTGCACCGCTTTCGCGACTCTATCCCCGCAATCTTTTGCAAAGTTACGCATTTATATTTGATTATGACTTAATCCTGCAGGTTATTGTGGGCGAAGCGGATTTCTTTGCACTTTTGAAAATTGACAGTTTTTTTATTCGAGAGCCAACGATTTATTATTATCTTTGCGTGATTTTTATAATATTTTAAGACAATGATTACGTTTATTGTTTCTCTATGCCTGCTCATTGGAGGCTATTTCATCTACGGGCGCTTCTTGGCTCACTATTTCGGTGCCGACCCTAAGCGTCCCACTCCTGTGAAGCGGCTCGCCGACGGCGTCGACTACAAGGAGATGGCGCCCTGGCGCATGTACATCATCCAATTTCTTAACATCGCCGGCCTAGGCCCTATCTTTGGCGCTATTATGGGTGCCGCCTACGGTCCGATGGCGTATCTGTGGATTGTTGTAGGATGTATCTTTATGGGCGCCGCCCACGACTATGTGGCTGGTATGCTCTCGCTTCGCAACGACGGCCACGACCTGCCTGGCGTGGTGGGTAAATATATGGGCAATGGTGTGCGCCACTTCCTGGTGTTCTTCACTGCAATGTTGCTCTTTGCGGTGGGCATCTCTTTTGTTATCGGCCCTGCCGACCTGCTCGCCACAATTACTGGTGCGCCGAAGATGATTTGGCTCTTGGTGGTGTTCTTCTACTATGTGATTGCTACTTTGTTGCCTATCGACAAGATTATAGGTCGTATCTATCCAGTGTTTGGCGCTTGTTTGTTGTTGATGGCGCTCGGTGTGGGCGGCTACCTGTTCTACGGCGGCTTCACTGGCCAGATTCATCTCACTGAGTTCTCGCTCGACGCGTTCCACAACTACCACGCTGACCCTGACAACAATATCCTCTTCCCGATGTTGTTTATCGTCGTTTCCTGCGGCGCTATCTCGGGTTTCCATGCCACCCAGTCGCCGTTGCTTACGCGATGCATGGAAAATGAGAAATATGCGCGCCCAGTGTTCTACGGCGCAATGATTAGCGAGGGTATCGTTACCCTCATCTGGGCTACTGCAGCCATCGCTTATTTCGGCGGTCCCGAAGGTCTCAACGCTGCTGCCGCTGCTGGTAAAACGCCGTCGATCATGGTCAACGAGATTTGTAACTCTTGGCTCGGCCAGATTGGCTTGATTCTCGCTGCAGCGGGTGTGATTGTGTGTCCTATCACAACGGGCGACACCGCCTTCCGCTGCATGCGTATGATTGTGGCGCAGGCGTTCCACTACGCGCAGAAAACTCTCGTGAGCCGACTGGTTGTGACAGTGCCTATCTTCGTTGCTGCTTTTATCTGCTGCTTCGTCGACTTCACCACGATTTGGAAATGCGTGGGCATCTCCAACCAGGTGCTCGCCACCATTACGTTGTGGACCATTGCAACCTATTTTGCGCGCCACAACAAGATTCACTGGCTCTTCTCATTGCCGGCGATGTTCCTCACCGCGGTGTGTGTTTGCTATCTCCCTCTGCGTGGCGCCTAACTCAGCCGCTGGTTTCGGCTTGCCTACCATCGTGGGCAACGTTAGCGGAGTGATTGCAGCAGTAATCTGCTTCATCATTTTCGACATCCGCACACGCAAACTCGGCCCACTCAAAGAGGATTAAAAACCACACCGTGCGCATCGACAACGATGCCCTCAGTGGTAATTAAATAGAATTTATCAAAATCCGCAGCCAGGGCAGATGCACCATCGCATCTGCTCTGGCTATTTTTCCCTTGTCAATCGACTTTTATTTATTGCCACTGAACAAACTTGAAATTTTGGTCTGAGAATGAGGGTATAATGCACGTTAGCAAATTAGTGAGCCTCGGAGAGGCGAAATATTCTAAAACCCCATGGCTTTAGCCTGGGGCAGGGCTGGCCATCAAGTATTTGCGTGCTGTAAGTACGCCACCGCACCATTCCAGACGGCCACGGCCCCGTAGCGCCACCTACAGGGCGCAAGTTATTGTGTATCTGGATTTCCCCAGGCTGAA
>CAVEIP010000023.1:0-1289 GCA_963615935.1 [Ruminococcus] lactaris
ATTGCGGTAGGTGGTTGTTGTGCCTCCCAAAAGGTCTGTTGACGTGTCGGCAGTGCCAGTAATGCCGCCATACTGATTGCGATAAGTTGTAGTGGTGCCACCACTAAGGTTTGACGATGTGCTCGAACTGCCTGTTGTGCCACCGTACTGATTGTGGTAAGTCGTAGAATAGCCACCGTCATAATTTCTTATGGTTTGCGCTGAACCAATAGTACCGCCGTACTGGTCATGGTATGTTGTTGAATACTGAGCAAAGCACGAAACCGACGCCATGAGGCAAACTACCAATGTAAAAATTGACTTTTTCATTTTCTTGATTGTTTATTGTTTCTAAATTTATTTTCTTTACCCTTTATGACAGCGCGATGTCAAAGGTTAACAGGAAACCATAATTTTTTCAAGAAATTTTAGCAACTTTGTTGTACCACTTGACCTTAGCGCCTCATCGAGGCGCAATTTTTCTAACCCCATGGCTTCAGCCTGGGGAAAACCAGATACACAGCAACTTGCGCCCTGTAAGCGGCGCTACAAGTAGCGCTTGTGAATGGTGCGGTGGCGTACTTACAGCACGCAAATACTTGGCGGACAGCCATGCCCCAGGCTGAAGCCATGGGGTTTTGGAATATTTCGCCTCTTCGAGGCTCGCTCATTCGCTCCATGCTCTCTCAGTCCACGGGCTGAACCCCGTGGTTAGCAATACGGCGCTCCGTCGGAGCGCGCAACAAAAAAAGCATAAGCATAGAAAAAGCCGCTGCTGGGAGTCCAGCAACGGCTTATGATATTGTCAACCGCGGTGGGTTTATGCTTCTTTCTTTTCAGCCTCAGCCTCGAAAAGTTTGTTGAACTCTTCAACTGAAACTTCTTTCTCGTCAAGGCTAACTGCATCCTTGATGGCAGCGAACAATTTGTCTTCAACCGACTTGTCGATGAGGCGCTGACGGTAGTCCTTGTTTTTCAAGAAATCTTCAGCGTATTTCTCAACGTATTCGTCAGGCACGTTGGTCATGCCATACTGAGCGAACTGCTGAGCGGCAAGCATCTTAGCCTCGCGCTTAACGTCCTCTTCCTCAACCTTTACGCTGAATGCCTTAGCGATTTTCTCCTTAACCAACTGCCATTCTGCTGCAGGAACCATGCGGTCGTACTCTGCATCGACGTTCTCGTCAGTGATTTTCTCGTTGGTTTTCTTGAGCCATTTCTTGAGGAATTCAACTGGCAATTCGAGTTTGCCAACCTTTTCCATAATCACCTTCTGAGCGTCAAGAGTGAAACGATAGTTGCTGTCGAGC
>CAVEIP010000023.1:1299-15752 GCA_963615935.1 [Ruminococcus] lactaris
TTGCAATCATTTCTTTCAACTTGGTTGCATATTCCTCTTCGTTCTTCACTTCGTCCTTGCCAAACACCATGTCGAAGAATTCCTGATTCTTCTCGGCTGGCTTCAAAACGATGATTTCCTTGATGTCGAACTCGAAGTCAGACTTCAAGCCTGCAGCCTGCTCTTTGTCGATGTTGAGCATTGATGCAACTTCTGCCTCGCTGCCTTTGCTTGCTGCGGCTGGGTTGAATACCACCTTGTCGCCAACTTTCTTGCCGAGGAATTTGTCCTTCTCGCTTGTTGTGCCGATGTACTCCATCGAGATGATAGTGCTTTCAGCAGCAATGCCGCCTTCTTTTACAGAGCCATCCTCGTTGAGTTCAGCAACGGCACCCTTGATGAGGGCTGTTTCGTTAACCTCCTCACCTGGCACCTGCGAGCCGAAACGGCGAGTAAAAGCCTCGTCCTGGCGCTGAGCCATCTCGTCGGTAACATTGATTTTATAGTAAGGCACGGTGATGTCCTTGTTCACGTCGAGCGCAATTTCCGGAGCCAAGCCAACTTCAAACTTGAAAGTGAAATCCTTCTTGTCGAAATCCACCTCTTGCTTCTCTTCAGCCAAAGGCTCGCCGAGGATGCTGAGTTTCTCGTCTTCGATAAACTTGAACAAAGCGTCGACAACCTCGCGGTTAACCACGTCGGCAAGCACTTGCTTACCAAACATTTTCTTCAACAAGCCAGCAGGCACTTTGCCTGGACGGAAACCGTCGATATGATGTTTTAGACCAATAGTCTTGAGATCCTTGGCTACTTTGTCCTGATAGTCTTTTTCTTCCAACGACACTGTGATGACGCCACCGACATTGCCGTTTTTCTCAATTGATACGTTCATATTCTTTTAATAATATTACTCAATTATTTATGGCAAGACAACCCCGTCCGCCCAACAAAGTGCAAAATTACACTTTATTGCCGCTTTACGCAAATAATAGGCTGTCTTTTTAACAAGTATTACTATCCTTTCACGAGGCAAATATTTGCCCAGTTTTTCTTCTCGAGCGTCGACACGAGTTGCAGACCGAGTGGTTTTGCCGCCTCTTCGATAATTACAATGTCGTCAACATAAAATCCGCTCAAGAACATCCGTCCGCCCGTCTTCAGCGCCTTGGCATACTCATGAATGTCACTGAGAATGATGTTGCGGTTGATGTTGGCAAGCACAATGTCGAAGGCTTCCACCTCAGTGACCTGCTCTGCCCCGCCCAAGCGGAATTCCACCTGCGGAGTGCCGTTCAATTTCTCATTCTCCACGGCATTGTCGTAGGCTGGCGGGTCGATTTCCACGCCTACCACCTTCGATGCGCCGCGCATGGCAGCAAGGATGGCGAGGATGCCCGTGCCTGTACCCATGTCGAGCACCGACAAGCCAGTGATGTCGTTCGACAACAGGCGCTCAATCATCATGCTCGTGGTTTCGTGATGGCCTGTGCCGAAAGCCATTCGCGGGTCAATCACAATGTCGTATTCAACCTTTGGAAAATCCTTGTGGAATGAACTGTGGATTACGCATTTGTTTTCAAACACAATCGGCTGGAAATAGTTCTTTTCCCATTCGCTGTTCCAGTCCTGACCGGGAATCAGTTCCACGGAATGTTCAATCTTAGCAGAAAACGGATAGTCAGAGAGGGCTTCCGAAATGCTGTCCTCCGAAAAAATTTCTTTTTTCACATAAGCCGAAACGCCATCGGCATCGGCCACGAAACTCTCGAATCCGCCGTCGGCCAAAAGCGCAGACAGAATGTCGCACTCAGCCTCAGAGCACGGCGAAAGTCGGAACTTTACCAAATAATAATCATTCATTCCTCGAAATCATTTTATAAAAAAAGAGACCGCTTGAGTCAAGCAGTCTCCTTTGTGAGGTTCGTGGCGGACTCGAACCGCCGTGGACGGTTTTGCAGACCGTTGACTAAACCACTCATCCAACGAACCATTTTGTCTTTGCGGTTGCAAAGGTAGATTAAATAATCCATTCCCGCAAACTTTTGCGAGGATATTTTTTCATTTTTTCAATCCTTAGCGCCTAATTTGTTGCCTATCAGCGACACAACGGCTTCATAATCCGCGGCTTCAAATGCCGATTTGGGGATGTAGTCAAACGCAAGCCGTGATTTTCCAGGAAATAGGAGTACTCCTGAATCCACTATTTCCGCCGACTGGAATGCATCCCACGGGTAGGCTTTCTCGCCCACGGGGTTGTCGTCGTCATCAACGAAACGGCGGACAAGGCCTTCATCGGTCACCGCAACCGCCCCGCGGCGAATTGACGACACGCAGTTTTCGCCCAGCGCATAGAAGAAATAGGCAAAGCCCAACGCCATCGGAAGCATGATGAACACCGACATCAGGGCGACAAACAAGAAATTCACATTCACCACCGACAGCAACACCAATGCCACCACTACGATGGCATACGCCCACCCCCACCGCTTCAAGTAGCGAGGATAGAGTTGGCGCATATAGCTGCCTGCCGAGAGTTTATAGATGTTGCTCCGTATCATTTCGATGTGTCGAGAAATGAGAAATACACAGCGCCAATAAGCAGCAGGAATGCCACAATGTGGTTCCAGCGGATTGATTGCCCTTGAAACAAGAACGTAGCCACCACGGTAAACACCAGCAGCGTTATGGCCTCCTGTATCACCTTCAACTGCACCAGCGAGAACGGGCCTCCGTTGCCGTCGTAGCCAATTCTGTTGGCTGGCACCTGAAACGAATATTCAGCCAAGGCGATGCCCCACGAAAACAGGATTACCACCCACAATGGCCAGTTTTTGGAAATGCCCAACTCGCCCAGGCGCAGATGGCCATACCACGCCAAAGTCATGAAAATATTGGAAACCACCAACATTATTATAGTCAATAAGCCAGAATTCATTGTTATGGGAGTTTTACGCCGAACTTAGAATACACCTTCATGCTCTGCTCGTGGCACAGTTGGCATATTCCCGTTCCGTTGTTGTTAAACAAAGACTTCAGATTAATGTAGTTCTTTCCGTTGTCGTAGACAAACGAAAACACCTGCTTCTTCAGTTCGTTTGCACGGTCGCAGGCTGGAGCGCGTCCCGTGGTGGCATCTGCACGCAAGTCGGAAGGAATGCTGAGCATCGTAACCGGCGCCACCACACCGCATGGTGGATAGCCGAGCACCGTCCACATCACAATGTCCTTGACCTCCTTCGGAGAGTTCACGCCCTGAATGGCAATCGAGGCAGAAGAAATGCGCCGCGGGATGAAGTCGTTGTCGGTAATCCACTCCACGGAGTCGTTGGCAAAGTCCTTGCCGATGAGCGAATGGTAGTAGGAACGCGACAATTTCTCGGTGAGCACCGCTGGCGTAACGCTGCGGCTCTCCAGATAAGGCATCAGCAGATGGCGGGCGTTTGCCTCGCGCACATAGCCGTAGCCTTCGCGCTCGCGTCCCGACTTGGAATAGTTTGTGCGAATCATGTATCCATCCACATCATAGCGCGCGTATTTCCAGTTGTCCGTTTCAAAATATGCAGCATTGCCGTAGGCGTCAATCACACCAAAGTTGGCCTCCACGCGGAGCGGCTTGGGAAGAGAGTCGAGCAAGTTGGCAAAATCGTCAACCGTAGTGCACAATCCCAGCGCCTTTGCCATCAGCACGCCCTCCCTATCCATCACCGTAATGGTG
Source organism: [Ruminococcus] lactaris (assembly GCA_963615935.1). Classification (GTDB taxonomy): domain Bacteria; phylum Bacteroidota; class Bacteroidia; order Bacteroidales; family Muribaculaceae; genus Limisoma. Next base: position 4,994 of record CAVEIP010000023.1, read on the forward strand.
TCGTTCTTAAGATTGTAGGATGCAGTGTTCATTATCGCAAACCCGCGGTCGTTCATGCCCATCCACGCCTCGCGGCACAATGTGTCGGAACTGTTGAACAGAGCCACATACGGGATTTGCCCTGCGGAGTCAATCCGCTCTATCTTGTTGTTGAGGTCGCTCGTGTCGCGATGCTTCCAGATTATCGGGCGGCCGTCGGCGGTATACTTGCCAGAGATAATCGCCGACGTGCAAGCCTCGGCCACCACCGACGCCAGCACCACCGCCAATACAGTCAATAAAAACTTCTTCATAGATACAAAGATAGTGCAAGGTGAGTGAAGAGCAAAACAAACTTGTTTGATTTTGCTCAGCCGAACCTTGCACTGTCTTTAATATAATACTAAAAGATGGAGATTTCGTCCATAAACAAGAACGGAAGTTTGCCCTCTCCTGCATGTCCGACAGGAAGAGCAGTGGATGGCTGCACACTCACCTTAACGTAGCGGGTGGTTATGGGCGCGAAATCAAGGTCGTACGCCTTCACGCAACGTTTACGCACGTCGGTGTCCTCGGGATACTGCTTACTGGCTACCGTAGTAAACTCGCTATTGTCGGCCGACACCGACACCGTGATGGCTGTAGGTGCCATAATCCAAGCGTCCATATAGGTCATCGCGTTTAGACTCATGCGACTAATTTCGGTGGGTTGCTGCAGGTCGATGAGCAGCGACACCTCCCCTCCCACAAATCCGAGCCAGGCACCAGTGGCAAAATTGTCGTTGCCCACACGGCCGTCGACGAGTGTCACAGCGCCGCCGAAGGCATAGTTGGGATATGGCGGCATGCCGAGGAAATTAATCGGGCGTAGTGTGGCTTTGTTAAACGACACGGAGTCTTCAAACTCACTGTCGGTACCATCCTGTCGTATAGCCACAGCACGCAACTTAGCCGACTTGTCGATGCTCAATCCTCCCGCATAGCACTGCGACTGGGCAGAAGGCTTGCTTCCGTCCAGAGTGTAGTAAATCGGAGCATCGTCAATCACGCTAAGCGACACATCAATCTGTCGCTTCTCCGTGTCGGGGCGGAAATCAGCGTGGAGATTGTAGAGATGTTTGGCGTAGTTCCAGCCGTTGTGGCGATAGATGTCCATCAGCGGCACTACCCTCTTCTGAAAACTCTCATAGTTCTTCTTGTCGGCGGCAGTCCATTGCACCTCCGACAATGCAGCCATGCGTGGCAGCACCATGTACTCCGCATGGTCGGTCGTAGCAATATATTCCGTCCACAAGTTCGCCTGTGCACCAAGCACATGTTTCGCCTGCTCGTCGGTCAAGCCAGCCGTAGGCTCCAGTTCATACACCTTGCTTACCGGCAGACATCCGCCAATCGACAGCGGCTCGTTGCGGGTGTCGCCCGTTTGGTAGAAATCGAAATAGCAATGCGAGTTGGGCGCCATGATCACATCGTGCCCCATCTGTGCTGCACGAATGCCTCCCGCCGTGCCCTGCCACGACATCACTGTGGCGTTAGGAGCCACATCGCCGTTCAAAATCTCGTCCCAACCGATTGCATTGCGGCCATGTGCGTTGAGAAAGCGCTCGGCACGCTTCATGCAGTAACTCTGCAAGCGGTCCTCGGCAGTAAATCCGCCGCCAGCCTTCAACCCCTCATCGGCGATGCGCTTCTGGCATTTCGGACACACTTTCCAACGTGTGCGCGGCGCTTCATCGCCACCAATATGGATGTATTTGGAAGGGAAAATTTCAATCAGTTCACCGAGGATGTCCTCCACAAACTTCATCGACTGCTCGTTGCCGATGCACAGCACATCAGGGAACACGCCCCAGTCGGGGCACACCTCATAAGGGCCGCCCGTGCATCCGAATTCAGGATATGCCGCCAACACAGCCAGCATATGTCCAGGAAGGTCGATTTCTGGAATCACGTTGATGCCGCGCTCCGCAGCATAAGCCACCACATCCTTCAGTTGCTCCTGAGTGTAGTAGCCGCCATAGTCGGTATTGTCGTAAACGCCGCTGCCGAGATAGCCCACCACCGTGCGGTGGCGCACAGAGCCAATCGCAGTCAACTTAGGATACTTCTTGCTCTCTATGCGCCAGCCCTGGTCGTCGGTCAGATGCCAATGGAATGTGTTCATATTGTGCAACGCCAACATGTCGATGTATTTTTTCACAAATTCCACAGGGAAGAAATGGCGGCACACGTCGAGGTGCATGCCTCGATATGAGAAACGCGGCTCATCGTTGACCATCGCCGACGCCAACAGAAGGCTCTCGCCCTCCGCCTCAGCAGGCAGCGACTTGCGCAGAGTCTGGATGCCGTGAAACACTCCCTGCGCAGTTTGTCCCTCAATCACCACTCCAGAGTTGGCAACAGTAAGCCGATAACCCTCCTCGTTGGCTATGGAAGGGTTGATTGCCAGCACAATGGCGTGCTTGGCCTTCTTTCCCTCCTTCATTTCCTCCACGGGCAGCGACAAGCCCATCGACTGGCTCACATACTCCGCCAGGAACTCAGCATCGCGCTTCAGCGACAAGTTGCCAGCAGGGTAAGTCACCACAGTCTTTGCGTTGAGACAGAAAGGTTTCGCCTCAGTCATTTTTATTTCGCGTGGCAACGGCACAACTGCGTAGGAAGTAACCTCTTGAGTCTTTGCGTAGCCCGAAGAGACGCATAGAGTTGCCATAGCCATCAGTCCAATCAGTTTATTCATAATATTCAATTAAAAGTGTTTATTTTCATCATTCCACCACCTTGCCCGACAGATTCCAACCAGTGAGAGTCGACACCACGGGAATAATTTCCATAGCCATCTTGCGCTGGCCGCTATAGTTGGGGTGCCACACTGCTCCGTAGTCGGTTTCTGTGTTAAACAGGCCATCGGGGAGTCTGAGCAGATGAATATTCTTGTCGCTCATCTCGGCGAGCGCAGCCTCATAGAAGTCGTAGACAGGCGCAGGGATGGTGCAGCAGTAGATGCAGAGAATGGGCACGTCGCCGTAGTGCTCGCGCAACTGTTTCAGTATCTTCGTGTAGGATGCCACAAACTCACTTTTGAACGGCTTCGGCTCAACAGAAAAGTCGTTGGTACCGAGGTTGATGACCACAATGTCGGGAGTGTAGGACTTGAAATTCCACTGCTCCGTCGACCCTTCGTCGAAGGTCTGCAGCATCTTCTCGCGCATGGTCACCGCCGACACGCGCACCGAGTCGCCGTAGTTGCGCACCGCGCCACGTCCTGAATGCGCCACCAGAGAGTAGTCGGCATCGAAGTAGCGCGCCACGATGGTAGAGAACGAGAGATTGCAGTTTTCCGTTTCCAATTTAAACGGCTCGTCGCGGTGCTTTCCCTCCGTGCCATAGCCGCAAGTAAGCGAGTTGCCAATAAACTCGATGTGGCGGACGCGCTCGATGCCGGCACCTTGCAAAGCCCCCGAGGCAGGCAGAATGAAGCGATGGATGGTGGTTTTGCCAAACTCCCCTTCCGTGCGTTTCTGTATGCGCAGGCTGTGAACACCGCGCCCCGCGCCCGACACAAAATCAATAACTGTGTCCTTGCCGCAGGCTTTCACCACACGATGGAGACTGCCGTCGACAAACACGTTGTAGTAACTCGTCCCCGTTTCCGACAGTTTAACAGACAACTTTCCGCCCGTGAGTTTTGTTTCAAGATAAGTGCCCACCCAGTCGAAAGTGACAGAGCCATCAGCGTCCACCTGAGTGCGTCCAGTGTAGCGCACGGCAGCATCATTGCCTCGCATCACCCGATCAGGAGTCTTTGCTCCCGCTTCCTGCACGCAGCACAACACTGCAGTAGCGACAAATAGGCTTATAAGTTTATTCATATTGCAATTTCAAATTTATGAGTTTTGAGTGAAAAATCACGTTCTCCAGAACCATTTGATACGGGTGAAGAACATCGTTACCAACATAGCCAACGCCGTGAGCAGCACCCCCTGCAGAAATCCCATCCACGGATTGATGGCAAAGATACCCAAACATGGCGTAAGTCCAAAGAGATTGAGCAACGGATAGATCAGCAAGTCGCAAGCCACATAGGCAACCATAGGATTCTGCCCCGACATCACAAGAAAAGCCGTGCTGCGATGACAGTGGAAATAGTCGCACACAATGTGGAACGCCGTCAGCGCCATGCATGCCAATCCAGCAGTAACAAAGAGATAACTAAACGTAGGGCCGTCCTTCTTGATGCCGCCTTGGAAAGGCTCAAAGCATAGCCCTACAAGCAACAGCACTGCGCCCAAAAGAAGCAGTTCGCGCCACAGAGCGCCACTGCCCTTACAGCGGCGCACAATCAGCCATCCTGCCACAAGGAGCAGAGCCGACACCACCAATGTGGCTAAACTCCAACGGTTGAACAAGCCAACAAGGTTGACCAGTATGATGCCAACCGAGATGGCAAGCATGCCATAAGCCACTGCGTGGGGAGTGCATTCCTTCTCTGAAGGATGCGACATCCACTTCATCACCAACTCCCCTGCCAGACTGCCAGGCAGCACGATGAAGAGGTAGCGGAGGTATTCAAATCTATACATCCACGGCAGCGGTGTGTAGGCCCACACAGCCTGCGCCCACGACCCTTCGGTCTGCGCGCTGAGCACTATGCCTGCCAAAGCCGCCAGCACCGCCACCCTTGCCTTCCAACTGTACATGGTGAGCAGATAGGTCAACGAGCCGAAAAGCGCCATGTTGGCAAGCAAGAGAATGATGATGTTGCTGGTGTAGAGGCTGAACTCTGCACCATTAGCGTAGTCGGTGCACAGCAACATCGCCGTTGCCACACCATAGGCTGCCACCTTGACAGCAACATGCCCCCACTGGGGCAATGGCAACGGGATGCGCATGAACATTGGGAATAGGACAATGAAACACGACAACGCCAACAGCCATGCACGCGCATCCTGCGGAGCGCTAAGCATATAAGGATAGAAGTGCTGGATAAAGATGGCGAAAAATGTCAACTGCACTCCTCTCAGCACGGCACCCCACGCCAGCCGCCACCTTCCCTCGCCTTTATCTCTCTTTCGGCGTAACGAGAAAGGAAACGCCGCTCCCATAGCAAAGAGGAAGAAAGGAAACACGAGGTCGACCCAAGTAAGCCCAGACAGTTCCGGCTGATAGACATGGGTTGGCGGCGGCTCCTGCGCGTGGTACATCCATGCGGGCAGTATCCCGTAGACAATAGTTGCCGACAGCACCATCGTGAGGATGGCATATCCCCTAAGTGCATCGAGCGAATATGCCCTGCGGGTTGCTGGCTTGACTGTTTCTGCTGTCCTGTTCATAACAAACATCTTTTTTACCTATTTCAAATTACCACCTTTTTTCATTCCGGCTTCTACCTCTTTCCAAAGGTTTTTAGTGATGATGTGTACTATGTCGAACACCATCAGCCCGTCGGCATCCTTGAGGTTTTCAGCAATTGTTGCCGTGAGTTTTTTAGGGTTGTCGTAGAACTGGTCTACCAGGATGCCGCCAATAAACGGATGCCCGCAGAGAATTTGGCGCAAGTGTTGGCACGAGCCCTCCACGCAGTACCATGTGCCCTGCTGAGCCTGGCTGTCGGTTTCGTTCCACACCAGGCGGTTGTTCTTCTTGTATTCTTTTATGGTGACATCGGTATAGTAGTTGCCCGTAACGTAGAGGTCGAGCAACTCAGCATAGCCATTGTTCTTATAGTCGGCAGTAGCCCAGTCGAAATCTTTTGATGGGTCGTAGTTGCGGCTTGCAAAGTTCACGCCTACCTCATAGTAAGACGGATACCAGGCGCCAGTATAGGTACCGAAGGAGATTTTCGGATTAACCGCCTTCACCTCCTTGCGCATCGTAGCCATAAAGTCGGTAATCACTTTGGCGCGCCATTCAAACCACTTCTTCGACCATTTGCCGAACACCGGCACAGGTCGGTTACCGCTTTTGTCCCAACGCAGGATGTCGTCGGGGAAATTTTCAACTTTTTCGTCTATATATGCCTCAAACGCGTTGCGCGAAAGGTCGGAGAAATCGGCGCTAATGCCGTCGTAGCGCACACGGTCGAGGATAAGTCCGTCGAGTGACGGATACTTTGCCACCAGTTCCTTCAGCACGTTCAGCATGTGGGTGCGGTATTCCTCGTTGAGCGGATTAGTCATACCGCCGTATTTGTCCTTCTCCTCGGTGATTGGGATGAGTCCGCGGTCGGGATTGTAGACCGTAGAAGCCCACTCGGGATGGCCGCTGTAAACCAGTCCGCGGTCGAAGTAGTTGTGACCCGCGCAAAACACGTTGAGCGAGGCGTGGATTTTCAATCCCAACTTGTGTCCGCACTCGAGGAAGTAGCCAAGATAGTCGAAATCGCCGCACGGAGCACCGTTCCATTCCAGCATGCGCGGTGCATACTTGCTGTCGAACAACACCTCGCCGGTGATTGGGCGCACGTCGACCACTGCATCGGTGAATCCCAGCGACTTGATTTTCTTCAGATAGAAGTCGATGGAATCCTTATGGCTGAAGCGCTCGAAATTGGCTTCGGCGTCAATCCACATCAATGCGGGCTTAGGGTTGCAGGCCTTTTGCTTTGTTCTGGCAAAGCAAGAGCATACGGTCAGCAGGGCTGCAAATATCAATATTGCTTTTTTCATTGTCGCTTTTTTCTAATTTAATTGACTTTTTCAGTAAATACCCGTCCGAAGCGGTCCTTCACGCGCACCTCAATCTTAGCCTTCGGATTTTTAGGCGTGGCGCGGAATAGGTGTTCGGTCTGCACCGGACTTATCCAATCGTAGACCACACGCTTTTTGTCGGAACAGATGGCACGCGCTTCGGGGTCGAAGCCAGTGAAATGGGTCATCTTGCCCATTCGCTTGCCGTCCTCATACCATTCCACCTGCCATTGGTCGTCCCAGTTCCACACATTCGCCACGATGTCCTGTGGATACTCCTCGAGGCTGCCAACTGGGTATGCGCGCAACTGATAGGACTCGGGCATACCGAAACCTTTATAGAACCACGTAAGGTTGTCACCGTTCACCTCATACACGCCATAGCCGGCAGGAGTGCCGTCCATGCAGATGTCGGCCTTCCACCAGATGCCGCACACCGAGGCGGTGTTATGCTCCATCATGCGATTGTTGAAGCACACATTGAGGTTGAAATGCGTGTGGCCAGTGAGCAAGTGGGCATTGTAGCCCTTCAGCAGGTCGTAGAGGCCAGCGGCGTTGCTCGTTTCGTCCTGGATAAGGGCATTCCACTGCAACTTTTTGGTGAGGCTTGTAGGGATATGCGCCACGACAAAAACAAGGCTGCCTTCGGGCACCTGTTTCAAGTCCTGCTCCATCCACAAGAATGTGCGCTCATCGATGTAGCCGATGTACTGATAGTCACGGTTCACATAGAAATTGTTGTTGATCACGATGTAGTGAGCCCGTCCCTTGTTAAACGAGTAGTAGATTGGCCCGAACAACTCCTCAAACTTGCGGTAGGAGTATTCGTAGGTGCGGCCGCCATAGGTCATGTCGTGATTTCCGATGGTGCGGAAAATCGGCAGTCCAGCCTTGGCGGCAGCCTTGATGTAGGAAGGGAACAGATGTGGCGAGTCGCCCACCATGTCGCCGCCGTCGATGCTGAACACATCCATCTTGCCCTTGTAGGAAGCAACGTAGCCGTTCATCTCGTCCATATACTTGGCATAGTGGCTGATATCACTTTCCGAGGTGACCTGCGCATCGGTCTGGAAGGTGAACAGATGGTGGGTGTCGTCGACTGGGTTGCGCTGAAGTTGGAAATCGTAGGTGCAGTCGGCGCCAACATCTACCCTCTTGTAGTACACAGGGATGCTACCTTGCTCGCAAGGAGCAAGATAGCCAGCCGGCATGCTGAGATAAACAAACCTTATGCCGCGCTTTTCCTCCAGCCTGTACTTTCCGTTGGCATCAGTGAGCACACAGTCGGTGCCGTCGGTCACCACCACGCCAGGCAAGCCCCTACCCTCGCACGACACCGTGCCCTGTAGGTCCTTGCCAAATACGTTTCCAGGAAACAAGCCAGCCATAGCCGCTAGCGCTATTGTCGCCAAACAAAATCTTCTTTCCATCGCCGTCTTTTACTTTTTCTCCAATGTTTTCAGATATTCATCGAAACTCTGCTTGAATGCATCCCAGTAGTCGTACATGCGCACGTGGCAAAGGTCGAAAACGAAGAAACCGTCACTATTGTTGATGCACGCCTTCACAGCGTCGCCAATCTTCGAAGCCTGTCCGCCGTTTTCCCAACCAGTTGAGTTGCCCACGTCGGGGCCACCGCTAAACGGCACGTCGCCCTTCAGCAATTCTCTACCTTGCTTGCAGAATCCTTCCATAGTCCATTCGCCCTGTCCGTAGATGTTGTCCACACCGGCATAAGCGCCGAGGAAGATGAAATCAAGATGGTCGGCATAGCCGTAGTTCTTGTAGTCGCTGTCGGCCCACGCAGAGAATGAAGCCTTCGCCGACGGGTCGTACTTAGGACTTGCCCAGTTCACGCCGTTGGTGTAGTAGGTTGAATACCATGCGCCCACGTATGTGCCAAATTTGGTGTCTGGGCTCACCGCCTTCACCTTGTCGTGAGCCTTCACGATAAAGTCGTGGATGGTTTTTGCGCGGAATGCATTCCAACGCTTGTACCATTTTCCAGGGGTTTCAGTGCCAGGAGCCATAATGTCGGCAGGGAAATTGGTCACCGACTCACCAATAAACGCTTCAAACTTCTTGCGGCTTTCCGCAGAGAAGTCGCTCATCAGCCCGTAGTCGTCGTAGCGGCAACGGTCAAGGATGATGCCGTCGGGCTTATACTTAGCCAAGTCGGCAAGCAGAGTGAGCAGATACTCCTGCACCTCGTCGTTGGCTGGATTGAGGAACTTTGCGCCCCAGTCGGTGTTGTCGTTCTGCAGGTCCATAGTGTTGACCAAGCCGTTGGATGAATTGATTACCGAAGCCCATTTCTTTTTCGAGGCATCGCGGTAGAGCATGCCCTCAGAGCCCAAGCCGTATGGGCAAAGATACCCTCCTACGAAAGTGTTGATGCTCGCATTCACCTTCAAGCCCAACTTGTGTCCCTCGTCGAGGAATGCCTGCAGATAGTCCCATGTGGCGGTGCGTTCAGCCCACACATAGCCCTGCTTGTTCCACACGTCGATTTTGGTCAGAGGGTCGGCTACCGATGATTTGAAGAGCACGTCGCCCGTGGTTGGGCGCACATCCACAACAACGTCGGTAAACCCAGTTTCCTTCACCTTCTTCAAGTCATCCTTGATGTTGTCGAGGCTATTGGCATAGCGTTCGAAATTTCCTGCAGCATCAATCCATGCGTAGCGAGGCTTTTCAACGACCTTTGTAGTGTCCTTGTCGTCTTCATTCCAGTTCCACTCAGGAATTTTGCCATCGTCGCCGCAGGCAGAGAAGAGAAATAATGACAGCATCGAGGCTATCAATATGTTTTTTTTCATTCTAATGTCAGTATTTTTCTTAGTCACAATAAATAAAAACAGAGGGCGAATACTCTCCCTGCCGCAGATGCAGCAGGGAGAGTCGCCATCTGAATCAAGAGTTAATTAGTCAGAGATACAGTCGGTTGAATAGCCACCGATAACGCCACTGTTGTGGTCGTAGTAGTAGATATACAACTTGTAGCCGTTGGCCGATGGTGCAATCACCACGTCGCCAGCAGCAACGCCCGCATCGGCTTGCTGATACCACTCAATGTTGCTGTTCATCATAGCCAATGCCGGAGATTCCCAAACATTGCTGCCCGAGATTGACGAAGGATCGTCGGCATTGAATACGTAGAGTTGCGGACCCATACCCCAGTGCGGGAAGTGGCTCACTACAAACAGAGCAGCATAGGTGGCATTGTTGAAGCGCTTAGCATCGAGGCAGTTCGGGTTAAGACCCCAACCAGTAGAGTCGGAACCGAGTTCTACACCGATAGTGCCGTCGGCCTTAATCCAATGGAAGAAACTTGGGTCGTAGACCGACTCAAACCATCCAGCCGTTGCGCTTACACCTGCAGGTGCGATACCCGCTGTGTTGACAGGAGCAGGACCCCAAGCAACACCAGTGCTTGTAATGTCGACCGACTTGACATCGGTTACGGCACCGTTGCGCACGGTGAGTGAAACGAATGTGCTGCTGCTTGAAACGCCAGCGATACCCTCATTCGGGATAACAATAACAGCCTCATCGTCGATGTTACCGATAACCTTAATCTTAGAGCCCATTGGGAACGAAGACGGGTTGGTGAACGAGTAGAACAATGTTGGTGCGTCCTTTACAGAAGCCGTGCGGTAGATTTTTACCGTAGCGCCGCCGTCGGCCTTGTTGACGATAAGCAGGTTTTCAGCCTCGTCGTTGGTGATGCTACCAGCCTCAGCCGAGCCGAGGTTGATTTTGCCCATCTTGGCGCCGTTCATACCATTGACATAGACTGGAGCAGTGCCGTTGCCAAGACAGATTACTAACTTGCCGTCCAAAGCAGCCATTGTAGGAGTTACAGCAGAAGCGTAGGATGGCAAACCGATATTCGAAACAGGATCGAAGTTGAAGAGCAGTTCGAGGTGGTTGGCGTTGAAGCCCTTAGCAATCTTGTTTGGCATATCCTTCTGCACTGTGTAAACCGCTTTGTCCACACCGTTGTCGGCAGTTACCGTAAACTCAACTGGTTCGTTGTAGTTAAGCGCAGTTACCGTCGGGTCGGGATAGATAGTTGCATGAGGTGAGAG